>JAHIEH010000055.1 GCA_018901675.1 Nanobdellota archaeon | reverse complement strand
TTAATATATCATCATAAAATTTGTTTTTAAACTTTGCCTATAACACCTGCTTTTTATGCCTGGGCAACAAACCATCAGAGCATTTCATACCTCTTAAAAAGAAACAAGATTTATAGAATCTATTGAAGGATATCAAATTCATATTCCCTGACTTTATCTCTCTTGACTAAACGATGATTATCTTGACAAAAAGGAATAGTCTTATCTTTTCTTGTGAACATATCTTTAACAAACAGCCCAATTCCCCGAGCTTTTGATTCTTCGCGGGGAATAATTACTCCATTGACTAAATACAATCCCCTCAAATTGTCTTCAACAACTTCAATAATTCAGTATTGCAAACTTGACAATTTATTGATTAAATTTGTATCCAACTTCATACTCCTAATTAAAAACCCAGATTTAAAAACTTTTGTGCCAAAAAACAAGAAAATCAAGACTGAACCAAATTTAAAAACAAGAAAATAAAAAAAATAAAGATTATGGCTTATTTTTTATTAAGCAAATTCCATACCCATGCAAAAACTGCCCCAGTTATATAACCGCCTGCAAAAGCCAAAATTACCAAAACTGATGCAGTAGCAATACTGAATTCAGTAATTGAATAAATCACGCTGAGGAAATGCAAAGGCATTACTAAATCAATGACTAATTTTGCAGAGCCAATTGCCACAAGCAAAGCCCATACTGCATGGATTAATGCACAAAAAACACCGAGAGTCAATCCAACCTTATTACTTTTTAGTTTACCCATTTTTAACCTCCTTTTTGTTTTGTTTAGTAAAACATCATTTATCATAATGCCTGACTTCTTTAATTAAAGTGTAGATAATTGAAATTAAAAGATAAACAGGAATTGCAATCACCGCAAGTATGAAAAAAATCGGCTCTTCAATACCAAACCATCTGTAAGTAGCATTATGAAATATTACCGAAAAAATCCACATTATAAAAATGACAAACACTTTATTGCCATTAAGCAAAAGATAATCCTTGCTCTCTTTCTTTCCTCTTTTTCCTGCCCTTTTCACCATCTTCTTCCTAAACTAACTAATAAAGAACAGGATATAAATTTATCTGTTTAAAGGCAAATTGTATAGATTCAGGGCATATATCCTAGGCAAAACCGAAAAATAGTTCGCATCAAATTGCTCAATAATACTAACTCAGAAATCGACGCTGTCAGATTTCTTCATAATAATCCAGTTAATCGAAAAACTTGGCAGAGCCGGTTTTGAGTCTTATTAATTATGAACGAAGTGAACCAAATTTAGATATAAAATCTTCATGCAATCTTACTTCCTTTTCTTTGCCTTAACATCCTCAATTTTCTTCTTTCCCATATACTTGACTAGAACAGAAGGGATTTTTATGCTTCCGTCTTTCTGCTGATAATTCTCTAAAATTGCTACCATTATTCTAGAAGTTGCCATAGCAGTATCATTTAAGGTATGCAAAACCCTGCGATTGCCTTTTTTATCAATGCATTTTATGTCTAATTTCCTAGCCTGATAATCTGTGCAATTACTCAAAGACATCACCTCACCATAATCTTTTACAGTCGGTCTCCAAACCTCTAAATCAGCACTTCTAAATTTCCAATCAGCTAAATCACCAGAACAAATCTCTAAAACTCTGTAAGGCAGTTTCAATGCTTTTAGAATCTCCTCTGAATTTTTCAATAACTCATCATATAATCTTTCGGAATCTTCTGGTTTAGAAAATATAAACTGCTCCACTTTGTTAAACTGATGGGTCCTCCATAAACCTTTTTCATTTATTCCATGAGCCCCAATTTCCTGCCTAAAACACATAGAATAAGCGAAATATCTTTTAGGCAGTTCTTCTTCATAGAGTGTATCTCCGGTATACATCGCTAAAAGTGATTGCTCAGATGTCCCAATTAAATTCAAATCCTGGCCTTTAATTGAATAAACAGAATTTTCAATAGCAGCCTTATCCATTGAAGCATAGATTGATTTTTCATTAAGCATTAAGGGAGTCTCAATATACTCATATTTCTTTTTTCTCAAAAAATCAATTGCAAACCGAATTAGTGCCTGGTTTAATAATGCCAGTTCCCTCTTAAGATAATAAAACCCATTCCCCGACACCCTGGCAGAAGCTTCAAAATTGCCTATGCCTAAAGATTCGATTAACTCAACATGTGTTTTAACCGGAAATTTGAATTTAGGAATTTTGCCCCATTTTTTAATAACTTTATTTTCAGAAGCATCTTTTCCAATCGGAACTTTGTTAGACATAATGTTTGGAATCTGAATGAGTATTCTCCTAACCTCTTGAAGTTTCATTTCCTCTTTCTCTTCGATTTCTTTTATTTTGCCAGGAATTTCTTTCGCTTTTCTTATCAACTCATTCGCATCCTTTTCTTTTTTTTGCTTTTTAGCATGATTAACTGCTTCAGAAATCTTATTTCTTTCGTGCCTTAATTTATCTGCCTCAACCTTTAATATCCTCCAGTCCTCATCTAACTTTTTAACTTCATCTACTAATGAAAGTTTTTCGTTCTGAAACTTCTTTTTAATATTTTCTCTCACCAGTTCAGGATTCTCCCTTATCAATCGTATATCAATCATGCTAATTTTAGCAGAAAAGGATATTTAAAGTTAGCGGGGGGTGGATTAATTAGATTTATAAATAATTATTCCTTATACATTCAGAGGTGATAAAGATGAAATTCATTAAACAGATAATAATCCCATTGCTGACATTTATTGTTATCCTTGGTATTGGCATATCTTTTTACCATAGTGTAGAAAAATGGAGTTATCTGGATTCAACATATTTTACTGTTGTGACTATAACCACCGTTGGTTATGGTGACTTAAAACCAACTACTGATTTGGGAAAAGTGTTTACTATTTTCTTTATTTTCTCAGGGATATTTGTGTCTTTTTATCTCCTATCTTCAATAGGGAGATATTTCTTTATGAGGCTGATTAGGGAACGCCTTATAAAAGAAGGGAGAATAAAAAACAAAAGAGGGGTTATAAGAGCTAAAAGATGATAGTGGGAGAGATATCCAATAAAGTTTTTGTAATAGACCCAGATATCACTTTAAAAAAGGCTGCTAAGATTATGTCCAAAAAAGAAATTGGGAGCTTGGTAATCCTGAAAAGTGGGGAAATTTTAGGGATTGTAACTGAGAGAGATATTATAAAAAATATAAATTCTCTTAAAAAGAAAGTGTCTTCTATTATGGCTAAGGAAGTTATAACTATAAAAAATACTTCAGAAATAGAAGAGGCATCTTCTCTTATGCACGTTTATCACATAAAAAGGCTTCCGGTAGTTACTGAAATTGGGAAGCTTATCGGGATAGTCACTCTGACAGATTTAATCGCCAATTCTGATTTGCTGAATCTATAAACCAAGTCTTCTTTCAGCTGTTTTCAAAATCATTTCGAGCATTTTGGAATAAGAGACACCCCCAAGATTGGCCATTTTTGCTAAATGCCCATCCCAGCACCAGCCAGGATTGGGATTTACTTCCAAAAGCTTCGGCTCACCTTTAAGGTTAAGTCTCCAATCCAACCTTATGTAATCCTTGCAGTTAAGAGCTTCAAATAATTTTACAGAGTGTCTTTCAATTTCATTCTGTTTTTCAGAGGTTAAGCATGCAGGAACAGATTTTAAATTGGAGTATGGTGAGTCAGGAATCCATTTTGCTTCATATCCGCAAATTTTTGGGAATTCTCCTGGAAGAGAAGAATAATCTTCTTTTATTGCAGGAAAAATGGTATACTCTTTCGGAGGGTTCCCGATTATTCCTACACTGATATCATCTCCTTCTAAGAATTCCTCTGCCATAATCTTCCCTTTATATGAAAATTCTTCTCTCAGCATAGAAACCGCATCTCTCAAACTTATCTTATCCCTCACTACACTCTGTTTAGTTATCCCAGAACTCCCATCCCCTCTTGTTGGTTTTATAATAACAGGAAAATTAATTTTTGTTTCAAGTTTATCACCTCTCCCAAAGATATAAGCTCTTGGAACAGGGACCATATCCTTTACATGATTTCTTACCTTCCATTTATCATAGCAAAATTTTATGCACCCTGCTTCTGCACCGGTATAAGGTATTCTTAATTTGCTAAGAAAACGCGGGATATCTGCTTCTCTTGATGGTTTATTGTTCATACCCTCGTCACAAAGATTAAGCACATATTTTATCTCGTCCCTGTTTTTAACAAGATCCTTCCTTAGAGTGGAATGATTCTCCAAATAAATAAATTTATACTCTTCAAATTCATTCAGTGCTTCTTTTAATCTGCTGATAGTTTCCTTCTCCTCTTCAAAAAATGTAACTCCTTTTTTTATTGAGTGCGGACTATTCAAATCTCCGAGAAGAACTGCTACCTTCTTTGGCTGTAATCCTGTTTTTGAAACATTTTCCATAAGTCGCATTCTTAATCCAGATTTATATAATTTTCTATTGGAACTAAACAACAAGGTTTTTAAACTAACTTTAAATTCTAATTTTATGGCACCGAAAGTAAGGGTAAAATTGAGCAGTATTGATATTAAAATGCTAAACCAAGTTTGTAATTTAATAATAGATATAGCTAAAAATTCAGGAGTAATCGTGCATGGTCCAGTGCCTTTGCCTACAAAAAAACTTAAAATCACAACAAGGAAATCGCCTTGCGGGAATGGTACAGCAACTTTTGACAGGTTTGAAATGAGAATCCATAAAAGGATTATAGATCTCCCAGCAAATGAAAAAGTCCTGCATAGCATTATGAGACTCCAAATACCTAAGGATGTTAATATAAAGATAGAGATGAAAGATTAGAAATTTACGGCACAGTAAATGTCAAAAATTTAATGGGTTGAAAAATTAGTTCTAAAGTATATTTTTTAGTGATTATATATTTAAAAGTAAGTTTAAATTTGATTTTCTATGCAATCCCAGGATGGTAGAATACCCTCATTCCATATTATTGCAGATTCTATCCCCGAGGCGCACTATAAAGCGATAGAATCGGTTTGGAATAATGGGATACAAATAAGAACCCAATATGATAGAAAAAACTCAAAAGGAGAATACATAGAACCTCCGAGTAGAGATGCATCTGTTTTAATAGAGATTAAAAATCCTTTTTCTGAACCAAGATTCCCGCCTACAAGTTTTTGTGAGATAGGGAAGTATATTCTTGAAATGATGGGGGGAAAAAATCATTTGGTGATACCAAGAAACAAATTATTAAAGGGGATAGAAGAAAATAATTTAGAAAGCAAATGGCCCTATGCATATAATCAAAGACTCACAGAATATCCTTCTTCATTAGGAGAGTTGAATCAGATAGAGAGTGCAGTCAGTAGAATTGCTGAAAGTTATTTTACGAGAAGAGCAGTTATGACTACAAGATGTCCTGAAATAGATATGAATCTAAAAGAAGACATACCCTGTCTTGGAGAAATGCATTTAAGATGCCCAAAAAATGAACAAGGCAGTTTAGTATTAAATTTAACATCTTCCTGGCGTTCAAGAGATTTATTTAAAGCATGGCCTGATAATGTCATTGGAATAACCTATTTAGGCAAAAGGAAAATAGCTAAACAAATAGAAGAAAAAACAGGGATTTCCACAAAACTTGGGAGTTATAAAGATTTTAGCTATTCTTTGCATATATATGGACAAGATTTTACACGAATAGAAGGCGATAAAGAAATTGGGAAAAAAAGTTTTTTTGAAATATTCCCTAATGTTGAATCTTATATTAAAAGGTCTATGACAAGCGAAACTGCAAGAGATATTTTGATATTGCCTCAAATGAAAGAATTACTAAATGAAGAGCAGATAAAACAATGGGATTTTACAGGGAAAGAAATAAAGATAATCCTGGAAGAAATCGGCTATCTTGAATCCGGGGGATTGCCTTAAAGCAAAATGGTTAGGGGAAAATTAATCACCTTTGAAGGAATTGATGGGTGTGGCAAAGATACTCAAACAGAATTATTCTGCAGATATCTAAGTTCAATGGATATTGCTTTTGAATTAAAAAGAGAACCAGGAGGAGAACCTTTTGCAGAAGTCTTGAGAAATGTGGTCAAAGATCCAAAATACAAAGGACAAGTGGAGGGGATAACCGAGCTTTTTATTTATGAAGCTGCAAGGGCGCAGTTAGTGAATAGAGTTTTAAGACCAAAATCAAAAAGTCCTTGAATATTACCACACACACTAAAGTGTGTGGTTTGTTTGGACTTTTGGATGCTCAGAAAAATCTGACATTTGTAAAGCAAATGTCTGCTGACTTTAGTCAGCAGTTTATTTTTCTGACATTAGAGAAAGGCATTAACATTGTATTAAACCGATTTATTGATTCTACAACTGCGTATCAGGGTTATGGAAATGGCATTCCCTTGAATATAATTTCTGTTGTAAATGATGTAGCGACTGACGGCATTAAACCAGATTTAACATATATCTTAGATATGCCTGCAGAAAAAGCTTTATCAAGAATAAACAAAGCAGAGTTTGGGCAATTTGATAGAATAGAGCTAAAAGGAAAAGAATATCTAGAAAAAGTAAGGCAGGGATATTTAGAGATAGTCAAAAAAGAATCAGAGAGGTGTGTGTTAATCCCATATCAGGATGGAGACATAGAAGGGACGCATAGGAAAATAGTAAATGTTCTCTCCGAGAGAATAAAATTTTTAAGAAACTAAACCTTCACGCCAGAATCCTTGACTTCTTTTGAATGAACATCTAACTTTCCTTCTGCAAGGCAGTTATAACAAACATGAATTGTGCCGTTTGATTCTTTTATCATCCCAGTTCCTTGGCATTTGGGGCATTTTTCGTTTTCACTCATAAAAAATAGTATATTTCTCAATATTTAAGCTTTAATGTGATAGAGAATATTTTATAAATTAACTCTTTTTATTAGATTACACAAAAAACCAAGCCCACGTCGCATAGTGGTATTGCACAAGATTGGAAATCTTGGCCCGCAAGGGCTCCCAGGTTCAATTCCTGGCGTGGGCGTTCTCGAACCTGATCCTGACATAAACCAATTTTGACTGAAGATGGGCGTCATAAAACATATCCAAAAAATAATCAAAAAGTGTTTTTAGCCAAATTTTCCTATATTTTCAACAGCAAAAAAATTTATAAATACCAAAAATCAACTAATAACATGATAAAAAGAGGTTTAGGGGTGTTTTTAATTTTAATGATAATAATCCCGACGATTATTGCGTATAAAACCGATATAAGAGTAAAAACAGAGCCAAACCAGCTCGTGGATATAAAAATTTATAGTTCTATAACTGATGATAAATTAGCAGGCATTTTTGAAAGAACAAATTCTGAAGGAGTTTATACTACAAGTATTCAAACAGGAGAAAAAGAAATAAATGTGTATATAATTGCAAAAGATAACAAAAATATAATCTTAGGAAAGATAGACTTTGAAAGTTATACAGCAGGAGAGCCGATTGTTATAGATTTCACAACTGCAGGAAAAAACGAAACTCTGCCAGAAGAAAACATTACTGCAAATGAAACTGAACAGGATGAAAACACAACTGAAGTTATTATAAAAGAAAACGAGATAAATGGGAACAGCCAAATAACTGGAAAGGGTTTTTTGGATATTATATCAAATATTAAATCTGGAAAGTCCAATAGTATATTTTACATTATTGGGATAGTGCTGATAATCGGTGCTGTGGGTTTTTTTATAACAAGGGCGGTATTAACAAGAAGAAACTCACCTTCTTCATTTAACATTGTAAAACTCTCAGACCTTAAAAGAGAACAAAAAGACAGGAAAGATGGCGATTGGGCAAGCAACTTCAACCTCAAGGATGTTGAAGACAAGATTGATTCTACTCAAAAGGAAATAGAAGGTATTAAAAAAATAAAAGAAGCTGAAGACAAGCTTAATAAGATGAATGAAGAGCTTAAAAGATTAAAAAGGGGCAGTAGATAAAAATTTCTTTTGAATTCAAAACATTTAAATAATATATTCTTAAGATTAAATCATGGAAAAAGACATCGGCAAAATAAACAAGAATGAAACAGCAGATATTGTTATTAGAATTGATGACTTCGGCGGCAAAACAGGGTTAACTATAAGAGAATTTGTCACATCAGACAGATACACCGGATTTACCAAATCCGGCGTTAGAATACCATCTTCGGAATTCTTAAAATTCAGAGAGATGATTAATTCTGTAGATTTAGAAGATATGAAAAGTGAAGAAACATCTGGGAAAGAAAGCAAAAAGACAGAACAAGAAGAGCAGTCTGGGATAGAAGACTACTAAAAAGACTAATCACATCAAAAGCTTTAAAAGTTATTTTATATTGTCTACAATATGAAAAAAGAAACTAGATTAACCCTCGCTATCATTCTGGGAGTTTTAGTTTTAGCAGGATTAATCCTTTATTTAAAGAAACCAGCCCCGCCAGATATCATGGAAGAACTAGCAAAGTGCATCGGACAGAATTCAGTAGTCTATGTTCAAACTGGTTGTACTCATTGTATCGAACAAGAAGCAATGTTTGGAGATTATGTGCAATACTTAACAATCGTAGATTGTTTAAAAGATAATAACATTAAAGAATGTGTCTCAGCGGGGATAGGGGGGACACCCACTTGGATAATTAAAAATCAAACCTATCCTAATGTTAGGACAATTGAAGAATTAAAAGAGTTAACAGGATGTTAAGGTAAAAATGATAGATTTTAAAGAAGCTGCATTTTATGATTTATTTGGTTTTGTAGGGTTTGTATTTATAACTATTTTAGCAACACAGATGCTTGTTAAAAATAAATTGCCTGCAAAATGGGCGATTATAGTTTTATTAGCCATAGGTATTTCTGGGATAATAGTTGATGGAATTATGACATATTTAAAATTCATTAAATAAAAAATGGTAACAGATATATTAAATATTACAAAAATAACCTCTCTTGCCCTTGTTAATTCAGTCAATCCCTGCCAAATAGCTATGCTTGCCATGGTCCTTTTTGCGATTATCACCCAAAATCCAGAAAAAAGAAAAAAAATTCTTTATACTGGACTGGCATTTGTTTTTGCAGTTTATTTAGGATATTTATTCTATGGACTCATCTTAATCCAGCTCTTTACAACTTTTACCTTGGCATTAAAAAAGAGTTCTATCTATTTTAAGAATCTATTTGCAGTTCTAGCAATGATTATCGGCGCTTTAAACATCAAAGATTATTACATGTACAACCCTGGCAGTGTTGGAACAGAGATGCCCTTAAGCATAAGACCAAGAGCAAAATTATGGATAAAGAGGATAACCTCTCCAAAAGGGGCATTTCTAATTGGTTTTATTATAACTTTATTTTTGGCACCATGCACAATTGCACCTTACCTCGTAGCAGTTGAAAGTGTTTATACTCTTGGATTTTTAGGGGCACTGCCCTGGCTTTTATATTTCAATTTTATTGTAATCCTTCCTCTTTTAATTATAACAATAATAATCTATCAAGGCACAAAAACTGTGGAAGATATCACGAATTGGAAAGAGAGAAACATTAAAAGACTTCATCTTATCGCAGGAATTTTGCTGTTCTTAGTGGGCATTTCTTTGCTAATGAGATGGTTGTAATGTGAGTTTTACAGGATAAAAAAGTATTTAAATTATCCACAATAAGCAGATTTATGAAAAAAGACAATGTGTTAAAAAGAGCCGTAATTGCAGGAGCATCCAAGGCTTTAAGCATAAAAGAGAGAAATTCAAAGGCAACAGAACAGGAAATAATGCAGGAAATAACAAGAAGTGTTAATGAAATTATATCAAAGATTGATTAGAAGAGAATAAAGAAGAATGTTTTCTTGGATTAGCATTAGGAATAAAAGAAAAGTTCTTTTTAAGATAATTCATTTGGAACAGGGGGTTTATAGCCTGTAAATTTTAATTTCTATCCCAGTAAGAAAAAAAATCATGTAATATGCCGTATTTAAATATTTAACGAGTTTTAGAAATTAATCTGAACCAACTCGGAATCAAACTCCTGGACACTTCTAACTTTTTATTATATCACAAATTTTATTTTCAACTTCCCTCATCTTATTTTTATTAACTCTTCCTGCTTTGTAGATTATTATAGAATCTCTTAATGTGAATAATATTGAAGGTTTTATGAAACTATTTATACTCAAGTTTCCTTCAGAAAAATCCTCTTGATTTAATATTGCCTGATAGGGATCTGGATGTTTCTTTGAAGTAATCTGGCATAAAATTAAATCATTACCTTTTAAATTTGCTACAATTAATGCTGGTCTTTTAATTGAAGATTTTAAATCTGAAAATGGGAAGGGGGTTACAACAACATCTCCTTTCACAAATTTTTCCATGCGGTATTATCCTCCTCACTTAGCCAATTTTCAGAGAGAAGTTTTTCATCAGCGAAAATATTTGATTTTATGCTTTCAAATTCTTCAATTCGTTTTTGAACACATTTCCTAACAAACTCGCTCCATTTCACTTCAGAGTATTTTTTCATTCTTTTGTATACTTCATCATCAATTGAGAGGGTTATATTTGTCATGAGAGATTAAGTGGGCTCACTTATTTAAATCTTTCTAAAACAAAAAAATAAATCAGGACTCACACAGAATTGAACCTCGGAATACTCGGTGTAAACGAATATATCCTAAAGGATATACTTTGTAACAAGCTACTTTTTGAGATTACTCGGTTTACACGAATCACCTTTTTATTTTATAACTCTCCTTTCCATTCTTTTAAAAATTGATCTAGGAATTCTTCAACAAACCTATATCTTTCTTTTGCAATCTTTTTTGCTTCTTTAGTATTAAATGTTTCAGGAGTGAGTTTAAGTATTTTTGCATGAAAAGCATGTATTGTTGAATCCATATGATATCCTTCATGAACTTTTCCAAATGGAATTTCAGGTTTGTATAAGGGCATATTTATTTTTCCACCAGTAGAAAACATTCTTGCAATTGTTATTGCTCCAAGAGCCTCGAGTCTATCTGCATCTTGCAAAATTTCAGCTTCTTTAGTTTCAGCTTTTATTTTTTTACTATGGCGATGAACTTTAATAGAATATATAACTTGTTTTATTTTTTCCTCTGGAAAATTCATTTCTTTTAGTATTTCTTCAGCCATCTTTGAACCATGTTCTGCATGACATTCAATTTCATTGTTATCTTCTTTTAATCTTGCAATATCATGAAGCAAGGCAGAAGCTTTTATAACATCTAAGTCTACTTTTTTATTTTTTGATAATTTCAATGAAAGGTTATAAACCCTTTCTGTATGGTCAAAAGCATGACTTCCCCCTTCTTCAAAATTGGATTGTATTTTTGCTCTTAATTCTTTGAAAAAACTTTCTTTTATCATATAAGATTAGAGAAAATGATATTTATAAATATGGACCTAGAGAGGATCGAACTCTGAATGTTCGGTGGAAAAAATAATATCTTAAAGGATATACCTTGTAACTAGCACAATTAATACATGATTACTTCATTCTTAACAAATAGACTACCCAAAAGGATTTTAGCTTATCAATGGTCTTTTTTTCTTTTAAGAAGACAATTTTAAATTCTTTTGAAAATAACTTTTTTATCTCATTCAAACTTAAAAAATAAGTATATTCCCCATTAATAATAATGCTTTTTTGTTTCTTCTTTAGATAATATCCATGCAATCTCCTTGAATTTTCAGAAAAAGCAAATAAAAATATTAATGTTCCTATTTTGCTCTGATTTAAGAGAGTTTTTCTATAATCTAACCATTCTGATTTAGGAAGATGATGTAAACATCCATAATCAATTATTACATCAAATTTCTTCCTGCTTTTATAACTTAAAACATTGGCTACTTTAAAATTAATGTCAAGATTATATTTTTTAGTAAATCTTTTAGCTAATTTTATAGCATTTGAAGAATAATCAAACCCAGTAACATTAAATCCTTTTTTTGCAAATAAAATGCTATGTCTTCCAGCACCACAACCCACATCTAATAAATCGCCTCGAATTCTTTTTTTGTTTAAATATGATAGAAATCTTTTTAATTCAATATCTGGCTCTTCTTTTCTGAATGGTTCTGATTTACTTAATCTTTTTATACTTTTTAAATTCCAAGTTTTTTGATAATATTGCTTAGTTGATTTCATCTATTTATTAGAATTTGTAGATTTATAAAGAGTTAGTTAAATTAAATGGGCGGTAAGAGAATCGAACTCCCGAATATTCGGTGTAAACGAACTGTTTTGCTATCCCCCAACTCCATAAGAATTATGCCCGAACTGAACAACTAAGTTTATCTTAGGCTTTAACTTTTCTAATCCAACTGGGACATCACACGCACCATAACAGCTTCCAAGCCAAATGAGAAACTCGGTTTTATTCCCTGTCTTTTCTCTGAGATAATCAACAATAGTTGTTGCATATGATTTTAATCCATCAGGAAACTGCAAAAGAACAAGCTTTGCTTTTTTATTGTTTATATTCGCAATTACTTTATTCAACTCAAGACTATAATCCATCTCAATTTCTTCAATCGTCTTGTTTTCCATAACAGATAAAGATTGTTTTGGCTTTTATAGTTTTTGCTGGATAAAAATTGGTATCAAAACCTATTCTTAAGAATTAAAGTTCAAGAAAGATAATCCTCTAAATCTTAACCTTTAAAAACAATTCTATCATAAATAAAACATGACAAAAATACGCCAGCCGATTGTAACTGTATGCGGTCATGTAGACCATGGAAAAACAACTTTACTGGATAGTCTGAGAGGCAGTTGTGTTGCAGACAAAGAAGCAGGGAGAATTACCCAAAAAATTTCATTTACTCTTTTCCCGGCTGACAACCTAAAAAAAGCCTGCCCTTTAATAGAAAAAAGCAAAATCAATCTGGAAATCCCTGGATTTCTATTTATTGATACTCCTGGGCATGCTGCTTTCACAAATTTAAGAAAGCGTGGCGGAAGTCTGGCTGATTTGGCAATTTTAGTTATTGATATAAACGAGGGGATTAAACCTCAGACAGCAGAAGTTCTGCAAATTTTAAGGATTAACAAAACCCCCTTTATGATTGCTTTGAACAAAATTGATAATATCTCTGGATGGAGAAAAATTAATGAGGGTTTAAGGGCGAATATTGAAAGCCAGGCGCTAAACACCAAACAGATTTTTGATGAAAAACTTTTTACATTAATAGGAAGTTTGAACAGCCATGGCTTTGATGCAGATTTATTTGACAATATAAATGATTTCACAAAAAAGATAGCTTTAATCCCCTGCTCTGCAAAAACAAAAGAGGGCTTGCAGGAGCTAATCATGGTTTTATGCGGTATAAGCCAAAAATACTTAAAAGACAAACTTACTCTGGGCAAAGAAACAAAGGGAGTAATTCTTGAAGTAAAAAAAGAGAAATCAATAAATTATGCAGAGGCTATTCTTTATGATGGAGAATTATCAAAAGAGGATGAAATTGCAATTGCCACCTTTGATGAACCAGTAATCAGCAAGATAAGAATACTGGAAGAAATAGAGCCTATCTGCTCAAAATTCAAGCCAAAAGATAAAGTTACTGCGTCAACAGGGATAAGAATGCAGCTAATTGAGAAAATGGAAATTCTTCCTGGAATGCCATTTGTTTCTTATAAAAAAGATAAGGAAAGAATAAAAGAAGAATTCAAAAAACAAATCTCTGAAAACATTAAAACAAGCAAGAATGGAATAATCGCTAAAGCAGATTCTTTAGGGAGTTTAGAAGCCCTTTTAATATTGTTAAGCCAGAGCAATATTCCCGTATTAAAGGCAAGTATAGGGAGCATCGGCAAATCAGATGTGATCGCTGCAAAAGCAAATCTGGAGATTAATGAAATTGACAGCGTTATCGCAGGATTTAATATTCCTATAGATGAAGATGCAAAAGAACTTGCCCTGCAAAGCAATATAAAAATTTTAACTGATGAAGTAATTTACAAGCTGATTGAAAACCTTGTTTTGTTCAGAGAAGAGAAAGCAAAAGATATTGAAAAAAGAAAATTAATGCAGTTAGCAACAATCTGCAAACTTTCAATTATCCACAAATATTTGTTTAGAAACTCCAATCCTGCCATTTTTGGGGTTAAAGTTGAGGGGGGGAAATTAATCCAGCATCTGCATTTAATTGACAATACAGGAGAAAAAATTGCAAAAGTAAAAAATATTCAGTCGCAAAACCAGTCGGTAAGTGAAGCAACAGAGGGCATGGAAGTTGCAGTTTCCCTGCCTGGAATCAATTTTGACAGAAAACTTGCAGATAAGAAAACTCTTTACTCAGATATTGGGGAAAAACAGCTAAAAATCTTAAAAAAGAACAAAGACTTGCTTTCAAGCAAAGAACTTCAAATCCTGCAGGAAATCGCAGTGATAAAGGGGTTTTAAGAAATAAAGGAGATTCATTTTAATAGATTAGTTATATCTTTAGGATTATTGGTATTAAAGAGGGTATTATTCTCAACTGTATTTTGAGAATATGAAGAAGAATCTAAGTATGCAGAACATGCCATGCGAGCACAATCACCCGCTCCTATTAAATAAAGTAATCCTAAACCTGCTATTATTGCTACTAGACATCCACAAAAACCACCAAAACTCCCGTTAGTACCTTCACTCTCACGACCACTTTCTTTATCGGCGATTTTTGGACCGTTTCTGTTTAATTTATTTGAATAAATCATATTTTTGTTGATATCTTGTAATATATAAATATTCGTGTAATAAAAAGTTTAATCTTTTTTATACCTAAATCTCATCTTCTTCTGGTTCTCGTCATTCTTAGGTTCTCTTAATTTTTTAAGTTCTAATTCCTGCTCTTTTGTTAAAAGATATCTCGGGCTCATAAAAGAAAAGAGTTTTTGCCCTGCTTTTGCCTCCAAAACCCCCGAGCCAGCCTTTTCTATTTCTTCACTACAAGCAACGCTCATATCACATGACTCGCATTTTCTTCCGGATTCAGGATATACATTTCCAGTCTCAATATCTTGTCTAGTTCCATTAATCATATCAATTAAAGATAAAAAATGCTGTGGGACTCTTTTTGTCTTAGGAGTTAATTCTACTTTCCATGAAATTTTCTTCGTGTTATCATTCAATATTGGCAGACTTTCAATCAAGAAAAATTCCATTTCAAAATCAGAGCAGATGGGAATTTGGTATTTAGGAAAACTATCTGATTTTAATCCCAATTTTCCCGCAAATATATTATCCGAACTGATTAAAGAATATAAACC
>JAHIEH010000054.1 GCA_018901675.1 Nanobdellota archaeon | reverse complement strand
TTTTTTTCATTACATCAACGGCAAGGATACCTGTGCTTTTAAGCACAGCGAGGAATTGCCGTCCTCCATAAAATTTAATTCTTGATTTCTGTTAATATCAAGAGGGTGGATACTACCCTCTTGAACTAAATTGTTAAAGTTAGCATGAGCTATATCTTCTTGTGCTAATTTAGGAGTAAAAAAATGGATTTGAAAAGTTTTAAACACAGCTTCGGACAAAATGCTTTCCATTTTGTCTGGAAACCTAAATATGCAAGAGACCCCTTCAAGTTTGAGCTTGTCAGGGTTGATTGTGAGTTTTTCATAAGGGAGGTTGCTTGCAGGCATGGCTTCAAAATTTATGAGTTGCATGTTGCTGTTGACCATGTCCACTTGTTTGTTGAATTGCCTACTACAATTAGTGTTAGCAAGGCACTTCAATTGTTTAAAGGATATTCTGCCTTTAAACTTTTTAGAAAACATCCTTGGTTGAGAAACCATTTTAGAACTGGACATTTCTGGAGTCCAGGAAAATTCTTTAGGAGTGTTGGAAATACAACTAGTGAAGCTGTTGCTCACTACATCGAATCTTCCCAACCTTGGACTAATTTGTCTTAACATTTTTTATTTATTGATACCTCGGGCTTTAGCCCGAGTGTAGTTCATTTTATTTATCTCTCCTGTTTGTTTTTTTAAGAGCATCTACACCGGCTTTAATCAGGTTAAAAGTGGTTCTTATACTCCCAAATGTTTTACTGTAAACATCTTTTATCCCTGCAAGTACTAAAACTTTTTTTAATTCGTCAGCTACAACAAGCCCTGTTCCTTGTGGTGCCGGATACAATGCTACTTTTATGCTGCCTGCTTTTCCTGTAATTTTGAATGGAATGCTGTGCATTTCGGAACAAGCACAGTCAAAATCCGAACAGCCCCTTCTAATCTTGATAATGTTCAGCTTTGCTTTTCTCATTGCTTTATCTCTTGCAGGAAGAGTTTCTTTAGCTTTTCCATCTCCAATGCCAATATGCCCTGCTTCATCTCCCACCACAGCGAATGCGGAAAATGTATGCACATTTCCTTCTTTGGTTTTTCTTTGAGTCTGCCTCCATGCTCTCCTCTTTCCTCCACCGAATTTTCCCTTAGATTGTCCCACTGAGATTAAGTCTGTTTTTAAATTTAAAAGAGAATCTACAATCTCATCTTCTAAAATTTTTAAATTGTTATCCAAAATATAATCTATATCTTTTATTTTTCCCTCTTTCACCTGCTTACCAAGTTCAGTTTTCGGCACCCATGACTTAAGTTTATTAGTCTTATCTTCTTCTTGCCGCTTTGCTCTTTCCATTGGGTCTCTTCCTCTAAAATTTCTAGTTCTTTCTTCAGTTTTCCCGGTTCTTTTCTTAAATTCTTTTTCTATTGGTCTCATGCTTATTCTTTTTCTAGCTTGGATTTAATTTGGTTGAATGCTTCTGTAAAATCTTTTTTCATATGTTTTCCCCTTATTCTATTTTCATCTGGAAAAAGGTCTTTCTCGCATTTGATTTTCAGTCCTGCATCTATCAACCCCTTTAAAAATGCATAGCTTCTTGATTTATGAACATTCCTAATCATACCAAAGTCGATTATTGCGTCTTTCATCTTGCTTTTTACAATATTTTTACCAATTAAAAACCCGGTAAGATATGCTGCAGGAATAGATTTTAAGCTTCCTCTGGCATTTTCTGGCCACCCATATTCCATCAATTTTTTTGAAGTCACACTAATTTCCACTTTATCCTGCGCTTCCCTGCTTGTTACGTACTGGGCAATAACATACTTATTCGTCTTTCTAAAAACAATTCTCGGGGTATTCCCTTTGAGTAATTTGATTCTCTTTGAATAGTCTGTTTTGCTTTCTCTTATTCGTCTTTTTATTGTTTTCATGCTGTTTAAACTCGTGCCCTCCCGCACATAAGCAATAAGAGTTTAAATAATTGAAAATTTCTTGTTTTCATGTGGTTATTTTATTCCCCCCAGATACTCCTTAAGATTAGCCTTGCTTTTAAAAAAGCGGTTTCTAATCTTTTTTCTAATCTCAATAACTTCTTTGCTTGATAGCTTTCCATCTTTTTTTAGCCCGGCGATATATTTTCTTAATTTTCTAGTTGATATAACATAAGTTTTTTTTCTATTTCTTATTTTCTTACGGACATTTCCCGGGCTTCTATTATTCTTCTTTTTCTTTATCTTCTTTCTTCCGTTAATTGGTTTTATCATAATTGCACCCTCTTTGCATAAATCTCTAATATCCTGTTTGGTGATTGCTTCTTTAATTTCATCTAATCTTGCTTTTAGGAAGGTTATCCTGCTTCCCCCAACTCCAAATGTTCTTGTAGCTAATTTCTTTTTCTTTCCTAGATTCATTTTTTATCCTCCTTATTTGGGGTTTTATTCTCTATCTTTTTATTTTTAGAAGATATCTTTTTCAGGAATTTGCTGATATTCAGGTTATGAACCTCTATATTTTTCTCTTTTGCTCTTTTTGCAATTTCTATTTTTTTCTTTTTTCCCATCTTTCCGATTATCGCAATTTCTCCTTTTTGCATTCTTTCAATATCTTTAGCGTTTTTTATGATAGTCATGTTTTGATTGTCTATTTTATTCTTTAATGTCTTGTCTCTTTTATACCCCACACTAACTACTGCCGGGCGTCCCTTGCTTCTTTCCCTCATTTTATTATGCCTTCCTTTTGGTTTTCTCCATTTCTGCTTTTTCTTTTTATTCCTTCCTAACTTTGAATAACTGCCCCAAACCCGCCTCAAAAATTTCTTGACCATTATACTGCCTCTCCCGCTTTCTCTGTGATGAAAATGCCGTCTTGAAATACCCTTCTATCTCTCAAGCTAATCCTGGTTATTTTTTCAAAATCTGCTGCAGTCTGCCCTGCAATTTCCTTATCTACAGATTTAACCGTTATTATTTCCTTATCCACATTTATATCTGCTTTCTCTAATAATTTTATTTTTCTTGGAACTTTTTCTCCTAGAAAATTCTTTATTAGAGCTTCTTTTTTCTCTATGCTTACAGTTATTGGGAAATGCAAAAAACAAATTTTTAATTTGTATACAAATTTTTCCTGCACGCCTTTTATCATATTGATTATGTGCGCCCTTATGGTGTTTGTCATTTTCTTTTCTCTTTTAGTGGTTCTTTTTGTATTCAAAATAATTTTATTACCTTTTTTTTCAATTTTTACCATATGTGTTTTAAATTCCCTTTTATTCTCTCCCTCTTTGCCTTTTACCACAAGTGTATTATTTTCTACTTCTGCTTCTACCCCTTCGGGAATTTCGATTTCATTGGTTTTTTTTGTCATTTTTTAATAAAAATATGCAATCAGGCATCCTCCGATATTTTCTTGAACCGCTTCCTCATGGGTAATAAGCCCCTTGTTAGTGGATAATATAATTGTCCCCATATTTCTGGCAGGGAGATATCTCCTGATATATCTTTCAATCGCGCCTTTCTTGACAGTATACCTTGGTTTTATTGCTCTGCATTCCTCCAGCTTGCCTATTGTTATTTCCATTGATTTTTCTTTGCTATTCACTTTATAACTCTTAATTGCGCCTCTATGTTTCATTATTTTCATGATCTCAATTAACAATTTGGAGATAGTCTTTATTTTTACTTTCTCCTTTCTTGCTCTTTCTGCATTTCTTATCTTATTCAACGCATCTGCTGTAATATCCATTGACATTTTTTTTCTCCTAACTATATTTTTGGAAGCCGATTTCTACTGCTATTTCTCTAAAGCAGTGTCGGCATAAATTTAGTCCATATGATTTGATGTGAGCTCCGAATCTTCCGCATCTTTCGCATTTTTTAACGGCAATTCCGAATTTTCTTTCTTTTGGCTTGTTATGTTTTAGGAATTTTTGCATAACTACCGGCTTATTTTTTAACTGCTTTAATATCTTTTTCCAGTCACTTGCTGTCATATTCTATTTATTTAAACTTCGTATTGAAGTTTTCCTCCATAAATTTAATTATTTCTTGTTTTGAGACTGATTGTTTTTTAGGAACTTTTCCCCTCTTCATTTTTTTGGCGCTTACTCTTCTTCCTGTTCTCTTAAAGACTACAGTAACATCAAATCCCATAGCCCCTATTTCCCTTTGATACTCCATTCCCGGGATTTCTATATATTCTTTTAACCCAAAAGAGAAATTATTCTCGCTCATCTGTTTTTTTCTCAGGTGGTTCCCCATACCAACAAGCATTCTTTTCAAAATTGTGTCTTTCTCCTTTCTTATAGTAACTACTGCCCCCACTTCCAATCCCGGCCTTACTCCTAAAGTAGGAATTCTTTTTTTTGATTTCATTTTTGCAGCTTTCTTGCCAGTAAGAATGCCAAGCAATTTAACTCCCTTTTCCAATTGCTCCCCTGTTGCACCAATGCTTAAGACTATCTTTTCTATTTTTACCTTTCTCATTATATTTTCTTTCTCTTCGGTATTTTTTTTGCCAGTCATTCTATTACCATCAATTGTTTAATTAAAACATTAATCTTTTCTTTGTTCTCGGTAATTACCCCGATTATATCATTAGGATTTATGCTTTCAATTACCCCCACCTTTCCCGAGTGTTTGCCACCAAAAATAATTCCCCTCGCACCTTCTTTTAATGGCAGAATCTTTTCTATTTTATTCTCTTTGAGGTTAATCAAAACTGAATCGTTTACTCTGCATTTCTCATCAGATAAAATATTTCTCCCATCTATCAAGTTCAATTGAATTCTCTTCCCTTTTAAGATTTTCTTATTTACCACTTTGGAGATTTTAACTTCTGCATCCTTCTCTTTTACTTCTTGTATCGCAAATTTTCCTTTGTCTGAGATAGCCAGAGTATAGTATTTTTTTAGAGGGAGAATGGCAATCTTGTCAAATAATAAAATCGCTGTTCTTTCTTCTCTTGCTTTTTTTCCGTTTAGCATAACATAACCTTGATGGAGGATTTTCTTTACTTCTCTTCTATCCTGCGCAAGCTTTAACATATCTCTCAGCACTATTAAAAGTGGGATTCCTGTTCTTAAGTTAGAGAGCGGCCTTACTACATATGCCGTTCCTTTTCTCGGTATCGGCCATTTTATTGATGTACTTTGCCTTTTTAGATGCATTTTTTAAGCTCCTGTTTGTTTGTCTTCTTGTTTAATTTTTTTAACTATCTGCTCTTCCTTATTTTTTTCCTGTAACTTTTTAATTCTTTTTTTATCTTCTAAATATAATTCAACTATCTGCAAGTTGGAAGGCTCTAATCTGACATTTGCCTTTGACCCATCTTGTTTTTTTATTTGTATGCCTTCAATCATTATTTTTCCCTTTTTTGTTTCAACTGAAGTGACTTTTCCCTGTTTATTCTTGAATTTTCCCCGGGTAATTTTCACTTTGTCTTCCTTTCTCAAAGGTATGTTTCTCCTATTGTATTTTTTTCTTAATTCCTTGCTGAGATTTACACTGACAAATTTTCTTTTGATATGCAAGGGAGCATTTGCTATATACTTCCTCTGCTTTCTTGGCTGCCTGCTTGCTTTCCATTTTGTTGAAAATTTTTGTTTCATTTGATTATATTACATATTGTGCAATTTTAGCTACAGATGACCATCTTTCCAAAACTTCCCTTGCGACAGGCCCTTTAATTTGTGTGCCTTTTGGGTTTCCTTTTTCATCTTTTAAAATAGCAACAGCATTATCTTCAAATACCACTCTTTCTCCATTTTTTCTGCGATACGGTTTCCTTTGCCGGATTACTACTGCATCAAAAACCTTTCCTTTCATATCCGGGTTTCCCTTTTTAATACTCACCTTTACCCCATCTGCGATTTTAGCATAAATCTGCCTGCCTTTCCTTCCCTTGCCTCTTTTAACTCCAACTAATTTCACAATTTTTGCTCCTGAGTTATCTGAAGCAATCATTATTGCCCCTAGATTCAATCCTCCTGTGGCTCTTGCGCTTATTGCTTTCAT
>JAHIEH010000053.1 GCA_018901675.1 Nanobdellota archaeon | reverse complement strand
TTGTTGTTGTAATTTTACTCGAAATGCATAGCATAGGTAGGAGCGTCGAAGTTGTCATTTTGGTGGCGATGGAGCGAACTTGTAATACTACCCATTTTTTATAGAATTGCTTATCGTTTACGAGACAGCAGCAGGCGGGCAGTTTGGCTGGGGCGGCACCCTGCCGAAAAGATATCGGTAGGACCCAAAGATAAACTCATCTAGCTTGGAAATCTAGAGTTGAGTGCAAAAGCAAAAGTTTATCTGACTGGATTTTGAAAAGCAAGAAATCCAGGGACGAAAGTCGGGTTTAGTGAACCCACGTGCTCATTTAATAGGAGCCGTGTCTGATAGAAAAGTTACCCCAAGGATAATAGGCTTGTCTCCTCCAATAGTCCGAATTGACGAGGAGGTTTGGTACTTCGCTGTCGGCTCTCCCTATCCTGCGCGTGCAGAAGCGTGCAAGGGTGTCGGAGTTCACGCATTAAAAGGGATCGTTAGCTGGGTTAAGAACGTCGCGAGACAGTTTGTATGATATCTACTAGGTGTGTTGTTGTCTGAGTGGAACGAGTCTAAAGTACGAGAGGAACTAGACTCGGATGCCTCTGGTGAGCAGTTGTCATATGGCAGGCTGCATAGCTACGCATTGTATGGATAAGAGCTGAATGCATCTAAGCTTGAAACCATCCGCAAAACGAGACAACTAAGGCCGCTATAAAAGATAGCGTTGATAGAGTTGAGGTGTAATACTTAAGGCAACGAGAGTTTCAGCCTACAACTACTAAAAGCCTCATTTTAGGAAAAATTTTTCTACTGCACTTTTTTTATTTTAATTCAGAATTCTGATAATTTGAAGGGAGATAAGTGTTATTCATAGCCTCAATAAGAAATTTTATAATCCGAAATTTTTAATGAAGTTGTCTATTATCTGATACTGTTCTAAGAAGTCATTTCCTTTTTTTGTGATGAAAAAAAGTTTTTTCCCTTTTTCATCAGTTTCAGATTGTATAAATCTTTTTTCCAAAAGCTCGTCGATGTAAGACTTAAACATTTGCGGAGAAAGATTGGAAGCATATAATAATCTAGTAGGTTTTATTTTTCTGCTCCCTCGTATAACCTGCAGAATATCCTTAATAACTTCAAATCTTTCCCTTTTCTTTGCCATTTTATTTTTTTATTGCTTTTATCACCCCATACAAAAATAACAGAAATATTATCATGTTTATTATGTAGATATTAATCATAATGCCTATATCCCAATTTAGAAGCAATGCAGATACTGCATTTAAAATCCATGCAGCGAGGCTGAGCATCATTGCTATAAAATAAAACTTCAGAAATTTATGCCTGCCTTCTCCTCTCCGATAATTAATTGAGCTTATAATTGAAATAAAAATAAAAAGAAGAATCTGTGAAAAAAACATCAACGAGTAAGTATCAAACAGATAATCACCAATCACAATTAACAAAGCCATCAGGTAAAAAGCCAGGATATTAAAGTTGAACAAAGAGCTGTATTTAGGATTCTTTTCAGACTCAAATTTTTTCCATAAAAGGCTGTAAAGCAGGAAAAAACCACCCATGATTATAAAAAATTCAAATAAAGATTTAGTTAAAAGATAGAAGTTTGCACTTGTGGGGTAAAAAAATCCATAAGCTGCAATTAAGTATCTTATAAAAAAGGCGATTCCAAAAAAAAGAAAGGCATTTCTAAGATACCTTATCCCCTGATGCAGACTTAGATGGAAAAGTTTGTGTGTTTTTGAGACTATTATCAGGCATATCGCCACAATCAACAAGCCGTATAATACTTTGATAACCCCGCGGTTATCAAGAAGCAAATTGTAAAAACCGATTAAATCCATATAATCAGGATTTTAGGTGTTTATTTAAAGTTTTATATAAATCAATATAGGAGTGCTATTTATTGAATATAATTATCTTTACTTCTGACTGCTTATAAAGAGGTTTTTGCTTAGTAAAAGTATGAAAAAGAGAAAAAGGGATTATAATATTTTTTGTTTAAATGAAAAACGTGTTCTAAAACCTCATCTCAACCCCTTTGTAAGGGTTTTATCAACCTTGAAGAGAGGCATCTTTACACAAAATGATGGCTGAACTTGTTTCAAAAATCTAGTGTGATGCCTTAGTAAAGGAAGATAAAACCCTTATTCTAACATGATATTTGGCAAAGAGTTAGGTTTTTAAACCCTCTTTTATATGTAATGGCACGGAGGAATTACATAAGGATGAAAATTTACGTGGGTAATTTGCCCTTTAATATAGGCGATGAAGAGTTAAAAAAGCTTTTCGCTACATACGGTGAAGTTGAAGAAGCTACACTTATTAAGGACAAATTTTCAGGCAGATCAAAAGGATTCGGCTTTGTAACCATGTCTGATGAAGAAGCTGCTAAAAAGGCAATTTCGGAAATGGACGGAAAAGATGTTGGTGGCAGAGAATTGAAAGTTAGTGAAGCAAAACCAATGGATCCAGATAGGAAGCCTCAAAGAAGAACTTTTAACAGCGGCAGCAGAAGAAGATTTTAATGATTATTGAAGTATTCTGAAGTTAGCTAATTTATTTTTGTTTTATTTATCTTTTAATTATTTTTTAAGAGTTAGTGGGCACTATGCGTGGGGGCGTGTACCATTACATTTTATCTAAAAACACAATATTTAAATACTTTGTAATGGTAAGGTATTCATGAGAATAATAACAAGAAAAAAAGGAAATAAAAAATATTTTTATTTGCAACATTCTTTAAGAAAAGATAAGAAAGTTATCACAAAAGAGAAATATCTTGGAACAGAGATTCCTGCGAATGTAGAGGAGATTATATCAGTATTTCAGAAAGAAGTGCAAAAAAATGTTAACAAAAAACTTGAGACAATAAAAAAGAATTTTCAATCTGAATGGAAAAGAATTCCAGAAAGTGCAAAAGAAAAAGAACTTGAAGAAATTTCTATAGCTTTTACCTATAACACCAATGCTATTGAAGGCTCTACAATTACTTTAGAAGAAGCAAGAGAGATTATCCACGATAAAATCTCTCCAAATAAACCATTAAGAGATGTTAAAGAAACAGAAGCGCATAGCAAGGTATTTCTGCAGATGTTAAAGAAAAATGAAAAAATAACAAAAGGGTTATTATTACTCTGGCACAGAAGTATATTTGGCGAAACAAAGTCGGATATTGCCGGAAAATTTAGAGATTATCTTGTTAGAGTTGGTCCCTACTTAGCCCCTGATTGGCAAGATGTTGAAAATCTTATGAAAGATTTTATAAAATTTATTATTAAAAATAAAAAAATGAACCCAGTAGAACTAGCGGGAAGAGCACATTATAAATTTGAAAGCATTCACCCTTTTGGAGATGGAAATGGAAGAATTGGGAGGCTTTTAATGAATTTTATTTTATGGCACAATGGTTACCCTATGCTTATTATAGAATATAAAAAGAGAAAATCTTACTATAAAGCATTTACTAAGGGACAAGAAGCTTTTGTTTCTTATTTCATAAGAAGATATCTGGCGGTTCATAAAAAAAGATATTTGAGATAATTTTATCTACGCCCGGTTCTGCCTGGCGTGAGAGTTTAAGCTTTGCTAAAAGCGAAAGCTTAAAAACCTTCTATAATTCAGAAATTTGTAAGTTGGGTAGTTAATTTTCGGAACTTAGCTTTTAGACAAGCAAATTTTGAAATTGAACAAAATTTAGTTCTGAGGAAGGTCCGCCCACCCCTCGCAAGAGGCTGAATTAAGAGTCATTCACGAAAGTGAACCATTGTGAAATGGAGCTCTGTCCTAAAAATTCCTTTGGAATTTTGGGACAGCAAAATCCAACACTGCGCCTTCACGCAGAAATTGTTCAGGATTTTGACTGTTACAGAAACGACACAGCTTGCTTTGAGTAATGAATCATGCGATGAACTGTGAAAAGCAAGATTTGATGAAACGAACATCTTGACTGGTGCAACTCTTATAAGAGGCATAGTCAAATGTTAACACGCTCGGTTTGTCTCTGCTGAAAAAGCAATAAAGAGAAACAACGAACGACAGAAGGTGGCCTATTCCCAACTTACATTTCTTTTTTAGAAAAGTTTGCATGGTAGTATTGTAGAAAACATTTAAAAAACAATTATGGCTATTTTTGCTATATGGGAGGGTAGCTCATTGGGAGAGCACTACGCTGAAGACGTAGTTGTAGGGGGTTCGATTCCCCCCCTTCCCATCTAGAAACATTTGGAAGGCAGTAATTCTGTTAGCGAAGCAATAAATTTTCTGGGTTGGGGCAGGCAGTTTTTTAGTTGGTATAGTTAGGGCACTTTTCGTTTTAGATAATTCAAATCAAGATGTCAAAGTTTTATTTTCATAACTAATTTTAACAGGTTCGCCATCTTGTAAAAGTTCAACAATTCTTGCACCACCCATATCACTTAATTTTACTTTAACAGTCATTTGTCTTGTATCAAATCTGGCACCACGTTCAAAAAAATACTGCTCAATTCCATACTCTACTCTCATACTACCCCCATAAATGGATTTTATTTGCCCTTTGATAAATAAATTGTCATTGGAAGGTTTATCTAACGATTCGGTTTTGTATATAGAAGTTCCATTAACATCTTCCTTTAAGATAACATAAACTTTGCCTCCAACTTCTGCACCATTAATAAATGGGATTGTTCCAATTTCATATCGGATTACAATATATTGTCCTCGAACCAAGTCAAATGGATCAACAGGTTGAGTTGCTAAAACCACAGTTTTTGTGCTTAATAAAGGATAAGAAACATATAACAAAAATCCTCCTGATATAGCAAAGAAAACAACAAGAATTATTGCTAATTTCAGATATTCTTTATTTTTAGATTTTGGATCCATCTTAATAGATTGCATAATCTTGATCTGACCTCTCTTTTGTCTTTTCTATTAGTCTTTTTCTCCACTTCTCAATACCCCAACCACCAGCAATTAAAATTATTCCTCCGATTATAGACATAACTGCAAAACCAATTTGTCCTCCAAAATCAAGAACAAACCCGATATAACGAGTTATAATATCCAATGCGAAAAACATAATCGCCAAATTAACAATTTTAGCGGATTGGTATCTTGTTCCATAACCTATTACTGCCAAAATCACTAAAATAAAGAGAATGTTATCAAAAAGCCACATTACCCAAAGACTCCCACTAATTGAACCTCTAAAAACACTTTCTCCAGATACAAAACTTGCTAAACTAATCAACAAAATATAAAGAACAACTAAACTTATAAAACCTATAACCTCTTTTCCTGAAAGCTTATTTTTACTAATAGACATGAAAATCCCTATGATAGCTAAAACTATTGCTACAAGAGAGATAATGATTAGGAAAGATAAAACATTAGCAGATAATTCAAATCCTTTTGGCCATAACATGGGTAACAAACTTTGAAAGCTTAGGATATAGGTTAAAAGAAGAACATAAAAAGCAGTCCAATACCTATACACGCTTGAAAATTTATGGTCTTTGGATTTATGTATCTGAGTTAAACCATACAAACCAATACTAACAAATAAGTAAATTATTGTTAAAATACCAACAGAAAAATCGTCTTTAAACAATTCAACAAAAGAGAAGTATTGTAAACTTACCCAGACCAAAAATTCAGCTAAAGCGATAATTAAACTTGATGAAGAATTAAATATATATGCCGCTAAAAATATTCCAATCCAGGCAAGTAATAATAGGGAAGCATTACTCTGTATAGATGTTGATAAATGAAAAGTTTGTGCAATTAAAAATATGCTTAATGTGTATAGCAGTGCTCCAAGAACTAAAAGAGAACCGCCGATTTTTTCATAATCATTTGTTCTAAACAAAACTCCAGTAGTATAAGATCCTACTGTTGCAAGTACTAAAATTGAAACTTTTAATGCAGCGGGTATGTCTGACCAGTTTAATGCAATCAACCAAGCAACACCTAATGCGATTAATATTGAACCGATAGTTGCAACAACTGCTCCAAAAGAAATACTTTGTTTTAATTCAACTTCTTCAGTCTTTGCCATTATAATAAAAGTACAATCTTTACATTTAAAAATCTACCGCCAAATTTCGAAAAGTGCCCCTTGTTTTGGGGGGGGGTGATGAGGGCATAATCTTGAGCGAAAGAGAAAGACGGTCTATTTTCCCTTCGGGAAAACCCAGGCATGTCCCAAATTTTAACTAGAAGAAACTTGAATTTATCAAAAGATAATCCAATAAAGTTTTGTAAGAGAATGCAATATGGCAACAAAACATTTATAAAATAAAAAAGAGTTAATTGATTATAAATTAAAAGAGGAAAAATGCCAGAAAAAAGTGATTTTAGTTCAGTAAGTTATATGCTTGGAGTTTTGAGCATTATCTTTAGTTTTTTTACGCCATTTGCAGGGTTGATAATTGGGATTGTAGGATTAAGATTTAGCGGAAAACAGAAAACAGAGATGGCAAAAAAAGCAAACAAACTTAGCAAGATTGGGATTGTAATAAGCATCATTATGCTAATTGTAATGATTGTTCTCTCAATAAAATACAATCAGGCAATCTTGGGTAATTTACAGAATGTTGGTGCTTAGAACTTAAGATGATGAATAAAAAAGGAGCAATGGAATTTAGTATTACCACTATAATCGTAATTGTATTAGCAGTAACTCTTCTTGTTTTTGGAATGATTTTTGTCAGGAATGTAATGTGTGCAGGAATAACTATCACTGACCAGATAGACGTCAGCCTTAAAAATCAATTGATAAGCTTATTTGGAGTAGATGATTATGGAGTAAAATGCATGGGTGAAGGGGGGCAAGAAGTTGTTTTAGGAGATGGAGGGAAAAGACAAATTTTTTGCTTGATAAATACAAATGAACAAACAAATTATGAGTTTACTGCAAGTGTAACAAGTTTAAGCGGCACTCCTGATGCTACAGTCCAAAAATGGATTATTGATAAAGATTGGAAAGGTGCAGTTGCTCCTGGACAGAAAACAGTCACTATTATGGTTTGGGATATCCCAGAAAAAGTTTCTAAGACTAATCTGAAAGTGGAGATTATTGAGAAAAATGCAGATACAGGAACTACAGACATGCATACTTCTTACATAGATATAGAGCATGTTAGTGGATTGACTTCTGCAGTTTGTTAGTTCTCTCGATTATTAAAGCTACTAGAGAAAGTTAGGTAAGCAAGAGTAGGTTTATCAACCCACTAGAAAAGGCAATTAAATGATGCTGATAAGTTAATTAATTGTTCTATAGCCAGCTTAATGAAATAACATAATTTAAAAATTCTTTTTCCTTAGTTTAAACATTAAAATCAACAATCAAAATGGCACTAAAAATTTATAATACACTCACAAGAAAAAAGGAGGTTTTCAAACCAATTGTAAAAGGCAAGGTTGGGATGTATACCTGCGGGCCAACTGTTTATTGGTATCAGCACATCGGAAATTTAAGAAGCTATATTTTTGCGGACATTTTGAGAAAAGTTCTTTTATATAATAACTATAAAGTAAAGCAAGTAATGAATGTTACTGATGTGGGGCATTTAACTTCGGATGCAGATGAAGGTGAAGATAAAATGGAAAAGGCTGCAAAAAAAGAAGGGAAAAATGCACAAGAGATAGCGAATTATTACTTAAAATTATTCAGGGAAGATTTCAAAAAATTAAATATTTCTGAGCCAGATGTGTGGTGCAAAGCGACTGAACATATAAAAGAACAGATTGAATTAATTAAAAAACTTGAAAAAAAAGGTTTTACTTATAAAACAAAGGATGGGATTTATTTTGATACTTCCAAATTAAAAGATTATGGAAAACTTGCTAGGCTGAAGAAAGAGGGATTGCAAGCTGGAAAGAGGATTGATTTAGGGGAAAAGAAAAATATTACTGATTTTGCATTATGGAAATTTTCTGAAAAACCAGGAGTCCGACAACAGGAATGGAATTCTCCTTGGGGTGTTGGATTCCCGGGTTGGCATATTGAGTGCTCTGCAATGTCTATGAAATATCTTGGAGAGAATTTTGATATTCATACAGGAGGGGAAGACCATATTTCGGTTCATCATACAAATGAAATTGCGCAAAGCGAAGCTGCAACTGGAAAAAAGTTTGTTAATTATTGGCTGCACGGCGCTTTTTTAATGTTTAAAGGGGAAAAAGTAAGCAAAAGCAAAGGAGGACTTTACACCATTTCTGAATTAGAAGAAAAAGGATTTGAACCTCTTGAATACCGGTATTTTGTATTAACCGCCCATTATGGAAAGCCATTAAATTTTTCTTTGGGAAATCTAGAAGCAAGCAAAAATGCATATCAAAGATTGAAAAATATTATTTCAGAAATTAAAGACGATAAAAAAATCAATAAAGATTATTTAGAACAATTCGAAGAGGCAATAGACAATAATCTAGACATGCCGAATGCCCTGCAAGTTTTGTGGAAGCTTGTTCGTGATGAAAAAGCTTCTGGAAAATATCAAACAATTAAAGAGATGGATAAAGTTTTTGGATTGAAACTTTTGGAAAAAGAAGAAATTTCTGTTCCAGATGAGATAAAAAAACTTGTTGCAGAAAGAGAAAAAGCAAGGAAAAATAAAGAGTGGAAACTTGCTGATGAACTAAGAGAAAAAATAAATAGAAAGGGATATAGTGTTGATGATGCTGATGAAGGGGCGAGAGTGGGGAAGGTTTAAATCTCTTTTCGCAAACTATATAAATAACAATTTTTTTTAAGGATTATGCCAATAAAAATAAATTATAAAAAATGCTGTTGGAAAGATGGAAAATGCTCCAGCTGTAGTTGCGGGGGGGCATGTATAGGATGCGTGGAAGCCTGTCCAGTCGGTGCATTGAAAAGAGAGAGAAAAGTTATTTTTGATTCAAAGAAATGCATAGATTGCGGAGCATGTGTTGAAGCCTGCAAGCATGATGCTATTTCTTTGTCTAATTAAGAAGAGAAAACAGAAAATTGTGGATGCCGGCACATCATCCCGCTATTGGGAGAGAACAAGCGGGGGAAGTAAAAATATAAAAACTAAATTTATTTCTATGTATAGTATAAGAAAGGAAGGTTTAAAAAAGATAAATATAAAAAACCGGGCTTATTACTTTATAATATGAAAAAAACAGGAAGTTTTTTGCCTTTTAAACTCAAAGGAGATTTAAAATGAACAAAAGAGGGGGGATTTTTGGAAGAAGATTATTCTGGACATTGCTTGCAGTTGCCTTGTTAATCCTTGTTGCTCTGACAACTTGGCTTATAGTAAAATGAAAAGAAATGCTTCCATAAATGCTTTAGAAAATATCGCAATAATAATTTTAATTCTCTTGGGTTTGTTTATATTATATCAACTAATTAAGAAGATATTCAGAGGCTCGTGGCAAACAGAAGATATAATTATAGCATTGCTGATATTTAATATAGGATTCAGCTTCACAATTGCTCTTGCTCAAACAAAAATCAGTTCAGATTATAATCATCTATCTAATCAGTTTAGATATTTAGCAGAAGATTTTAAATTACATCTTCAATATAAAGAGAACATAAAAAATGCCAGAAAAAAAACTTGAATTTGTAGAATTGAATTACAAACCAAAAGATGATTTGATATGCTTGTTCAGAATTGAGCCTGCTCGCGGATTAAGCATTAAAGAGGCAGCAAACACAGTTGCTCTTGAATCAAGTATTGGGACCTGGACAGATGTTGGAACAAAAAAAGATTATGTGAATAGACTTGGGGCAAAAGTTTATTCTATAAACAGGAATTTTGTAAAGATTGCGTATCCTTCTGAACTTTTTGAAGGAAATAATGTGCCTAATATTCTTTCCAGTATTGCTGGAAATATTTTTGGGATGAAAAGTGTTAAAGCAATAAGATTAGAGGATATCTCATTTCCAAAATCAATAATAAAAAAATTTTCAGGCCCAAAATTTGGAGTTGAAGGTATAAGAAGATTTATGAAAGTCAAAAATAGGCCTTTGCTTGGAACAATAATAAAACCAAAACTTGGGTTAATAACAAAAGACCATGCAAAAAGCGCTTATGAATCATGGGTTGGAGGTTGCGATTTTGTGAAAGACGATGAGAATTTAGCGAGCCAGAAATTTAATGTTTTTGAAGAAAGAATTTCAAGGACATTAGAAATGGCAAATAAAGCAGAAGAAGAAACAGGAGAGAAAAAAGCTTATCTTGTGAATGTAACTGCAGAAACAAAAGAGATGATGAAAAGAGCCCAAATTGTGGAAGATTTAGGTGGGAAGTATGTTATGATTGATATGCTTACAGCAGGATGGGCTGCACTTCAAACATTGAGAGAAGCAGATTTTAAACTCGCAATTCATGCACACAGGGCAATGCATGCTGCTTTTGACAGAAACGAAAAGCATGGAATAAATATGATGGTTATTGCTGATTTTGCGAGATTAATCGGGGTGGATACATTGCATATTGGAACGGGAATTGGGAAACTAGAAGGAAACATAAAAGATATCGAAGAGCTTGAACAGGAAATTGAAATGAAAAATGTCAAGGCAACAAAATTAAGATTAACCCAAAACTGGGAAAAAATAAAACCAGTTCTCGCAGTCTCTTCTGGCGGTTTGCATCCGGGGCATGTGCCATTTTTAATAAAACATCTAGGGGAAGATTTAGTGATACAAATGGGGGGCGGCATACATGGAAATAAACTTGGGACTAGATTTGGGGCTGTAGCAGCAAGACAAGCAATAGATTCGGTTATGAAGAATATTTCTCTGAAAGAATATGCTAAAACACATGGGGAATTGAAATCTACTTTGGAACAGTGGGAATAAAATGAAAACCCAAAAATTCCGCAAAGCAGTTTTTATTGTAACATATGCAAAAACTAGCAAAGGTGTTGAGTACCTTCTTTTAAAGAGGAAACTCCACTGGATAGGATTGGAGTTTCCTAAAGGGGGGATTAGGTTTTTGGAAAGCAAAAAACATGCTGTGAAAAGAGAACTTAAAGAAGAAACAGGGCTAAAAATAAAGGAAATAAAAAAATTCAATATTTCTGGAAAATATAAATACAACAGGGAATTGCCTGACAGAAAGGGATTTGTTGGGCAGAAATATTCGCTTTATGCTGCTGAAGTTAAAAAAGAAAAACCAAAGCTGGATAAGCTGGAACATTCTGGATGTAAATGGTTAACATTTAAGGAAGCAGGGGAAAAGCTGAAATGGAGAAACCAGAAAAAATGCTTAAAGATAGTTGATAAATGGCTGAGAGATTCTAAAAGTTAAAAAAGGAATTAGTAAATACTATCAAGTTATCGGGACATGACCCAGATTTAAAGTTTTCTAAATTGCTACTCACATTCGTTCGCAGTTCAATTAATAATTTTAATACATTCACGACGAACAAGTGTGAGGAGTGCAAATTTTACAGGTAAATAAAGGTAAATTTTAAAATTAGAAGAAGAATATCCCTTTAAGTTGAGAGTACCGAATTAGTAAAAAATATATTAATACATAAAAAACAAATTACTAATCAGTTGTTAATCCCTTTAGATATGACCATTCATTTTTAGTTGGGATTAAAACAGATAGCCACGCAAACCGGCTCAATCTTGTTTATCGTCTATAATACCAAAAGCCATTACAGGAGCTCCTGGAAAGGCAACAGAAGAATCTGAATGCCCTAAAACAATTCCGTCTTGAACTGCCAAAAGAGATTCTTCCAGCTCGCCATAAGAGTTATATATTTTTGCTATTATCTGCCCTTTTTTTACTATATCCCCTGGTTTTGCATAAAATCGGATTATTCCACTAGTAGAACTTGTAGGAGAAAGTGAATAATTCAGGATTTTCTCTTTGAGAAAATCTGGAGTTTTATAATTAAAGGGGTCTTCAACTTTTGCAACCATGCCAAGAGAAACAAGCAGGTTCCAGATAGAAACCACGCCATCTTCAACATAATTTTCATTTACCACATTTGGCTCGCCTAACTCCAGAACTATTGCGGGGATGTCCTTCTTAATAAGGCTGTAAGAAAGTGTCTTTTTCAGCCCCTCTGCATCGGGGTCAGTTTCCTGTTCAGTTATAATAACAAATCCTGTTCTTTTACTGAAAGATTTAACTTTTTCATAAGTATCTTTGCATTTTGCTCCTGGACTGAAGTCTATTAATGTATAAGGAATAGAATCACGCCAGTCATTATGCAAATCTATCACTAAATCGGGTTTTGTATCCAGAATGGTAGTAAATATTTTGTCAGATATTCTTTCTGCCAAAGAACCATTTTTATCCCCTGGAAATTTTCTGTTTAAATCTTCCTCACTTGGAGAGATGTTCCTTGATTGATTTTCAAAACCCAGGGGATTCATCATAGGAAATGCCAAAACGCTTCCCTTTATCAAAGGAGATTTTTTTAGGCGTTTGAGTACTTCTTGAACAACAACTATCCCCCCCACCTCGTCGCCATGGGCACAAGCAGTAATCCACACTTTAGGACCTGCATGAACACTCGCAACGCTAATTGCAGGAAGTTTTCTTGATGAAAGATCTGAACCAGTTAGAATTTTAAATGCAGGATAGCTTATTCTTTGTATTAAACCTTTTTTTTCCTTTCTTCTTCGTCTCATTTTTACCCCCAGCTTTTAAGATAGATTTGTATAAGATAAGTAATAAAAATAACATTATTAACCTTTTGGTTGGTTTGAACCAAGAGATATTAGTTAATAAAAAAAGCTTTTACTTAAGCAAAAGAATAAAAATGCTGAATATTTACTTCAGGCATGAAAAGCGAGAAAAAAGTAAAATTCAGGGAGTTTGCAACAAGCTCTGGAAAAATTGTACTAGCTGGAAAAGATGCAGAGAGTAATGAACAACTTATTAGCCAGGTTGGAAAAAACGAAGATATCCTTCATACTGCAAATCCGGGAAGCCCCTTTGTGAATATCAAAGGAAAAGCAAACAAGCAAGATATAAAAGAAGCATCAATTTTCTGCGCGAGCAAGAGCCAGGACTGGAGAGACAATAAAAAAGATGTTAAAATTCATGTGTTTAAAGGCGTGGACACTTACAAAATAAAAGGAATGAAAACAGGAACTTTTGGGGTAAAGAAACACAAAACTATAGTTGTAAAGAAGAGAGATGTTGAGGAGTTTTTAGAAAATTAATCATTGCAAAAGTATAAAAAACATTTTTTCTTTGTTTTGTTACGCACATGAAACAATGTTCTGTTCAACTTGGAAAGCAGGGATGCAGTGAGAACTTTATGGGGACTTTAGAAAGCATGTTTAAAAATCATGAGAATGTCAAGGTTTGCCTGCTGAAAAGTGCTGGGCGGGATAGGGACGAGATTAAAGAAATTGTTGAAAAGATTTTGAAGCATCTGGGAAAGAGTTATACTGCAAGAATTGTGGGTTTTACTATATTCCTAAAGAAGTGGAGAAAATGTAGTGTCCGCTATTAAAGTTACCTTGATGTTTTAAGTTAGCCATTTTCTCTTTAATTATTTTTTCTTTCTCATCTTTTCAAGGAAAGCTTGATAAGGAGTTCTAAGCTTTCCATTTGTCAAGCTTCTATGTGGTCTCTTGTAGTTGTAATGCTCTACTGCTTTTTTTAAGCTTCCTAACTCTCTCCAAAGCCTTTTTATCGTCC
>JAHIEH010000052.1 GCA_018901675.1 Nanobdellota archaeon | reverse complement strand
TTTTTGAATAAAGGGCAGTTAAGAACAAGAGTTTCAAATTCACCGCCTTCTCCTGCAGGGTGAATTTTATATTTGCTCTGCAGTTCTTTAACATCTGTTATAAAAGAATTATCGATTTCTCTGCCAAGCCACGACTCATCTAAAGGACAAGCAAAAACACCTACAATTATTATTTTGAATTTATTGCTGATAAGTTCATGCAAATAAGAAAACTCTTCTTTATGCCATAGGGGATTTATGCATTTAAGCTTAAGTTTTTTGCAGATTTTTTCTATTCTTGATGCCTGATATTCCGAATGAAGAGCTCCTGTGACTACACCCTGAATTTTATAATCTTTTTTGGCTTTTGCAATTGCTCTCTCCAAATCTTTAAGCTCTTCTTCTTTTTCTCCTTTGCTTGCTTCAGTAATTAAAGGCAAGCCAATAAGTTCTGCCTGTTTTTCAACAAGCCTTATGTTTGGAGTGTGGAACATATAAGAATGGGGGTTTTCAGAATAAACACTGATTAGGCATGTAATCTCCTGCCCTTCTTGCTTTGCTAAATACATTGCATAAGTTGAGTCTTTACCACCTGAGAATAAAACTCCGAGTTTAAGCTTACTGGTTTTCATAAAAATTAGAGAAAAAGTGGGGTTAAAAAGCTTTTGAGCGAAATTTTGTCGGTTTTGGAGGAGATAGTTAAATGCCTCCACAAGAAGTTAACATCAAGAACCTTTGGTTCTTGATTGCGCTCAAGATTTGAAAAATCTTGACATCCTGAGGATTAACTTAGAGATGGTTTCGTCACGATTAGAAAATCAGTCATAAATATTTTTTCTGTGACCAATTCTAATTACAATAATTTTATTCATAGAAACAATAACATCAACTTTTGCTCTGTAATCTCCAATTCTTAGTCTCCATAATTTTTCACCCTGCAATCTTTTTAAAAATCTGTAAGGATTTTCTCTAATTGAATATATTTTAGTTAATACAATCTCAGCATCCTTTTTTTGCAATTTTTTAAGGAAATCCTTTGCTGTTTCAGTTAATTCAATTTGAAACATTTTATTTTAGAGCAATTCCCAATTCTCTTGCTACCACTTCGATAGGATAAACTCTCCCTTTTTTAACATCTTCCAATCCTTTTTGTATTTCATTAATCTCTTCTTCGCTTAAACTTTCTTCTTCACAATTATTTATTAAACTATTCAGTAATTCATCATAAGATTGTCTTTCAAAGTTTTTAAGAGATTTCAATCTTTCAAGAGTTTCAAAGTTTATTTGTATGGTTGTTTTTTCCATGTTATATAGTAACTATAATTGCTATATAAATCTTTCGTTCGTGAGAAAGTTGCATGCCCCCACGAGTTCTGTGTAATACTTTTTATTACACGATTTATAACACATTTTGATACAAAATGTGTATCCCTGAATTGTTATTATATTAGTAACTTAATAGTGATGACTAACAGAAAGATTTAAAAATAGATATTCCTTTCGTTTTTTATGGAAGCAAGAAAAACTCACGAAGGTTACTCAATAAATGGAAGAGATACAGAAGGTTTAATTCCAGAAGGAACGACTAATGTTATAGTTGATTACAAAGAAGATGGAAGTGTTCGAGGAATTTTTTATAATAAAGATCTTAACAAAAGAATGGGTGAAACTACCGTTGAAGATTTAAAGAGACTTCAAGGAGAGGTTGAAGCTATGAATTTGAGACATCAAACTCAAGCAGAGATGCAAAAAGTTGCAGGACTTCTTAAGAAACTTGTTTCAGATTAGTTATAAGATTCAAAGATTTTGACTTCTATTTAGGAAAATGCGGGGAGCGTTGAACTAGTCTATTTTTACTTTAACTTTACTTTAAACTATTTACTTAAAGTAAAATCTCTCTAATTTAAAGTAAAATTGCTTATTTTATGCTCGATGAAACGAAAGGTTTATATAATACTTTAAATTTACTTTAAATATTAAGAATAAAGAACTTAAAGTAAAATGGATATAGAAAATCTGCTAAGAATCATAAAAGAAGGTGAGAGCATAGAAGTAGAATTTAAGCAATCTTTCCATAGTTTCCAGGATATTGCTAAAATTATTTGTGCATTTGCAAACACTCAAGGAGGACTATTAATCCTTGGCGTAGATGATAGGGGAAAGATAGAAGGCATAAAGGAAAACTTAGATGTTGTTCAACAAAAAATTGCACAATCTAATTCTACAATTCAACCTAACCCCCTTACAAATATTGAAATTCACACAATTGATAAAAAGAAATTGATTGTTATTATTGTTCATAAA
>JAHIEH010000051.1 GCA_018901675.1 Nanobdellota archaeon | reverse complement strand
TTTATATAGGATGCTTTTAACCTTATTTTATAGGCATTTATCTGGCTTTCTGAAAGTTTCCTAAGATTGTAACAATCTAGTATATAAATAGGAAGCTTGGTTTGCAAGGCAAGATTTAGGGCATGAAACTCGCCTGAGCCAATTAATAGTATTGCATTTGCTTTTTTAGGCAGTTTTAGTTTGCTGCAGCCAAGAATTTGAGTAAGTTTAGTTGCTCTGCCTTTCAGGGATTTTGCAATCTGCTTTGCAAAATCTTTATACTGAATAGAATAGGCTACAATAATCTTTCCTGGGAGTTTTTTTGTTATCTCCTTTATTTTTCTTTTGTCAAAGAGAATTTTGCGCTTTGCAGGGATAAATAGTGTTTGCATGATATATATAATAGGAGTAATTGTTTATAAAATATAGGGTTAAGTAATCGTGGGGTAATCGAACCTTAGGTTCAAGTCTCCAAAATCTTATCGACGCTGAGGTCTGGGGAGCACTTAACTATCTGTTTTGGGGAGCGTTTAACTGACTATTTTTGATGAAAAAATTTGGGGAGCACTTAACTGCTCATTTTTGCAGAGTTTAACCCATTATCATAAAGTTACATATTTTGTATCCTTGTAATATCGCTTAAAATTCTTAAAACAGATAGATTTATAAATATCATATTGTTATATAAAATATAACAATACAATATGACACTTAAACTAATAGTAAGGAAATTAGAATTGAGTGATAAGAAGTTTATCACGAGAGAAGAGCTTAAAGAAGATTGTAAAAAACTTAGTATGGACTATTATGTAACTATCAGATATTTAACTCACTACAAATACTTAGTAAGAATCTTAAGAGGAATTTTTTATATTAAATCTATTGAAGAAAGAAAATTAAATAAACTAAACATTAACTATCTTGAAGCTATAAAAGAAGCATTGAAAATCAAAGGAATTGAGAATTGGTATTTTGGTTTATCGACCGCATTGAAGCTTAACAATCTAACTCACGAATATTTTACAATTGATTATGTTATTAATGATAAAATCTTTAGAGCCAAACCATTTCTTATATTAGGATACAAAATAAAGTTCATAAAAATAAATCCTAAGCTAACATCGTTTGGAATAATCAATAAGGGTTTGCCATATTCTGATGCTGAAAAAACAATGCTTGATTATGTTTACTTAAAAGAGCATGGTAATGTTAAATTGGTTCCCGAAGAAATATTTGAGAAATGTTCAAAGAATAAACTACTTAAATACTCAAAAATTTATGATAAAAGGACAATTAAAAGATTAAAAGAGATGCTATGATAGACAAAAAATTTATTGACCATATTGGTGATAAACTAGGAATTGAAAGAAGAGATTTGATCGAGAAAGATATACTATTACAGATGCTTCTTAACGAGCTTGTTAAAAACAAAGACTTCAAGGACAATTTTGCGTTTAAGGGTGGCACATGTCTTATTAAAAATTATTTTGGTTATTTTCGCTTCTCAGAAGACTTAGATTTTACTTATTTGAATCAAAAAGAATTTAATGGAATATCAAAAAAGAAACTTAGAGAAAGTATGTCGAAAAAGATTAACGGAATTGGAGAACTGATTGAACCTATAGCAAAGCAGTTTAACTTAGACTTTAAACTTGAGAAAGAAAATAGAAAATACTTTGAGTTTGGAGGAAGTAATGCTTTTGTAACTTTTAAGCTATGGTATGATTCGGTTGTTTTAAACAAGCTATCTTTTATTAAAATCCAAGTTAACTTTATAGAAAAATTGAACTATGAAATAAAAGAATTGCCAGCAATATTTATTTTAGGCCATAAAGACAAGAAAGAGATTGAAACTTTATTTCCTAGCTATTCTTATTTAATAGAGCCAACGATGATTAAAGTCTATGACTTAAAGGAGATTCTTATAGAAAAAGTCCGAGCTATATTAACAAGGAGAGGAATAAAAGCAAGAGACTTTGTTGATGTGTTTTTAATTGTAAAGAAGGAGAAAGTGAACTTAAATGATTTTAAGAAAGAAATAATAGAGAAAATAAGTGATATGCTGAAGTTTGAGAAATATACTTTAAACATAAAGAATAAAGAGACTCAACTTAAGGACGATTTGATTTTAGGAGAAGAAGAGGCTTTAATGTTAACACCGATAGACAAAGGTTTTCCTAAATTTCTAAAAGAGTTTGATATATTCTTAAGAGAGATAATAAATGAATTGAAAATCTAGGTCTGAGGAGCACTTAACTGCTCAATTTTGCAGAGTTTAACTCCATCTTATTTTAACCCCTAACTTTTTTAGTGTTTTTTAGTCAGCGTCGACAAAGTATCCATTTTACTCGTGAGAACCTTAACCTAAGGTTAATCATCTCGTGGGGGCGTTGCTCAAAGAATTCTATTAATAATCAAACCTGCTCTTTTTCTCTTGTTTTGGAGGCGGAGCTGTTTCTTTGTAAATCTTAGCAAAAGAAGGGGTTACAACAACTATGTTTTCCCCAAATCCCGCAATGCTTCCTTCAAGAGCATCAGTTGTTTTCTTTATCTTTGATATTGCTCTTTTTAATTCAACAGAATCTTTTTGCCTTAGAGTTTTAATATCAATTAAAGCGATAGTATATCCTTCTCTTAAAGCGCTTAAAACTTCAGTTATATCATCATAAGTTCTCAAAAAGAATAATTTTACAAGAACTTTGTTTTCTTTTTCCTCTTTTCCGAGATCAATCTCAATATACTCGTTGCCAGAACTCTCTCCTTTCAATATTTTTGAGAAACTATCTCTTATTCTTTCTAAAACCATAATGATTTGATAGAAAGTGGATTTATAAATATTTCGCAAGTTTTTTGTATATTTTTAAGAGATAGATTACTTCATACTTTGAATAAGTTCCTGCCTTAATTTTTCTGATTTTTCAATGAAACTCTCTTCCTGCTTCTCAATTGCTTTTAATCTCAAACTTAGAATCTTCTCTTTGTTAATTAATTCTTCTTTTATCCCCTCTTTATCTGTTTTTAGCATTAACTGCCCTATTATTTTGAAAACATCCTCTCCTGACTTTTCTAATTCTTTAAGCGCATTCTGTGTTTCACTCAATTCTAACTGAAAAGCTTGCTTTTGCATAAGGAGATTCTGCAAATTTTGCTCTAAAACTTGCATTTCTTGAAATTTTTGTCGGTCTAATTTTTCAGGCATTTTATATTGCTTTTACTTTTTTTGTTGCGGTTCTTGGCTTGTAGAAAATCTTGCTTCCGCAACCGGGGCATATAAACCTTTTCTCCAAATTAGCACTAGAAATCTTTTTTCCGCATTTGAAACATTTATATGTTGCCATCTTATTTAAAATTTTTATTAATTTATAAACTTATTCTATAGTGAAAGACATAAGTAATTCCCCTAAATTGTATATCTTTCCCTTGATAGTCAAGGCATAAATAAGGAAATGTAAATGTCCTTGACTATAATCAATTCAGTTATAGATAATAAGCATCTGATGCAAATTTTTTTCCGCACTTCTTGCAATGCCAGATTCCTTTTGAAAGCCTTTTTGCTCCTAGTCTACTGCAAAGCGGGCATTTTTGCCTTTTCCTTTGTTTTATTTCCACAGCTACTAATTTTGTTTTAACTCTTTTACCATATCTTGCCCCAAACCTTCCTGCGGATTTAACTTTTTTTGTTTTAACCATTTTAATTAAGTATTATTTAGTTGTTTTTGTTAGTATCTTATGTAATTAGTTCATAAAGTTTATTTTAAAATGTTTTGTTTTTGAAAAATGGGGCAACCAGGATTTGAACCTGGGTCGTCAGGTCCCAAACCTGAAAGGTTATTGTCCTCAACATTCCTTTTTGTGGGAGATGCTAATCCAGACTACCCTATTGCCCCATTTATAGATTTTAAAGGTTTTATATCCTTAATAAAGTTTGCTACTTCATTTTTCCGGTAAAGACAAAAATTATTTTTATTCGCTTTTGCAAAAGAATATCCTAAAGCGTTGGTTGCTTCCTTGAAATCTTTTAATAACCTTTCATTAAAATTTGTAAACTTAACATAAGTTTGTTTTTCCCTTTTACAGACATATATGCAACCATCTGTATCAATCAACCCCTTTATACAACTTTTGAGGTAATCTTTATTTTGTTTTATCCACACTGGGATTCCTAATCTATTTTTTATTTTATCCCCTCTTTGAAGACCGTCCTTAAATAATTCTTCGATTATCAATCTATTACTTACATAAAGATATGCGTTATTTGTTTCTTCTACAAATTCCCTTTTTAATTTAATGCCAAAAATTTTTTCAAATAACTCTCTTACATAGATTATGTAAGGAGTATTCCTTTTGTCAAAGGCTATCTTCACCCTATTTTTCCATATGTTTCCATCCCCTAGCATAATCCCAATAAATTCTGCTAGATATTTTGAATATTTAACCTTCTTAATTGGCTGTGTAAAAGCATTCTTCCCTAGATTTTTGCCATAATCTAAATAGATCTTTTTTAATTTTATGTGTATATTTAAAAGAGAACTTATTTTTTGGAGATGATCCCCTCGAATACTGATATTTTTATTAAGGATATTCCTTATCTCAAACCCAAGAATTTTATTTAATTGCCTTACAGAATATTTACTATTCTTTATTTTGTTTCTCAATTTAGGTGTTATGAGATATCTGTCCATTCATTGATAACAAAGAAAAGAATGTTTATATACCCTATTAATCTGGATATCCTAACTACCCCATATCCCCTTATAATTTGAGAGTTATGGGCGATTTATAAATTTTCGTTTTGAAGCTATTTCTTTTTTGCCGGCTCTTCTTTTGTTTTTTCTTTAGTCTTAGTTGTTTTTGAAGATTCAGCTTCTTTTGCTGCTGCTTCCGGAGCAGCCTCGCCTTCCTTAACTTCTGCTTTTGCAGCTTCAGCTTCTTTTGCTGCTGCTTCTTCTTTGAGTATTCTATCCTGATTTTCTTTAACCTTGGAGAAAAATTCCTGCAATTGCGCTTTTTTTTCTGCAGGGGTAATTGTTATTTCCCCTTTAATCTCCCGGTCAAATTTCCCCTGGTCTATCAATTTTTCAATTTCAATAGAAGGCTGGTTCTCTATCAACACTCCAAGTGAAATGCATGTTCCCACAACAGACTTAACTGCTGATTTCAAATCTTTACAAAGCATATTTGGGAGCTTGGTTTTTGCGACAGAAATAATCTGCTCTATAGAAGCATTGGCAACTTTTATTTTTTCCTGCATACCTGATCCTTTTTCCACTCCAAGTTCTCTTTTTAATAATTCTGATACTGGAGGAGAAAAAACTTTTATCTCAAAGTCTTTGGTAACTGAATCTACATCTAATTCTACAGGAACTTTTAATCCCTCAAAATTTTTTGTTGCTTCATTTATTTCTTTTATAATCTCATTTATGTTTATGCCTAAGGGCCCTATTTTCTGGCTCAAGGCTGGTCCGGGTTTCATACTTCCACCTTCTGCAAGCAGTTTAACTCTCATATTTATTTTCTCCTTCTATATTATCACCCATTTCGTCTCTCCTTATTACTTTAATGTTATCTAATTTTATTGTAACGGGCAAAGGAACAACTGCCCCTAACAAACTTACAACTACTTCTTCTTTCTGTTTGTCTATTCTTAAAACTTTTGCTTTTTCTTTTTTGAATGGTTCGGAGATAATTTCTACTATATCCCCCTCTTTAATCTTTATAGATTCCATTAAAGGCTCAAGCATATTCTTTACTTCATCGTAACTGATTGTTTTTCCAATAATCCCTTTTACATAAGGAAGATTAAAGGCAGCTTCTTCTGCGCTCTCACGGTTTTCTGCTTCTAAAAGAATATATCCCCTCAAACCATGGGGCCTTGAAACTGAAAAAACATTGAGATTTTTAGCCTGCGATCTATCTGCTATCATATCCACTGCTCTTTCTTCTTTATTCGTCGTGACTTTTATTATAAAAATCATTTTAAATTTTGTTTTACAATTATTTAGCTCCATCTAAGACTAGCATCTTAGAAAGATAATAATATTTGAAAAAGAGGCTTTATTAATTTTTTGGTTTGAAAAGTGAGGTGTGTTATCCAGAAATAAGGTTACCTCGATAACACACATAAGCTCTGTTGAACAACAGAGTTTTATGAAAAAGCTAAACCAAAAGAAAATCAAATGGATCGTAAAGGAGGGCGATAAGAGAGACATAGGCTTTTACACAA
>JAHIEH010000050.1 GCA_018901675.1 Nanobdellota archaeon | reverse complement strand
GCATATGACATGTTGTAGTAATAGATACTGTTAAATGTCTGATTGTATTGCAGTGATGTGTTCAGGTTTAAACTCTGATTATAGTAGTAGATAGAATTTAGAGTTTGATTATACTGCAAAGACTGATTCAAGTTTAAACTTTGGTTGTAATAATAAATTGAATTCAAGGTTTGATTATACCATAAATAACTCCAAGAATTTGTCAAATTAGATGCTGCTGTTAAAGTATGATTATAATTATGATCTAAAACTAACCACGCGGGATTTGTGTAAGTATTGTTTGTTCTTATAATTGTATCTAATCCAACAGCCAAAGATTGATTGTAAGCCCAAAGTCCAGTAGTAGACATGTTATAATAATAAATTGAGTTTGTTGTCTGATTATAAAACCACTTTGTAGCATCAGTTGTTAAATTTAAAGTTGTGCCGTTAAAAACAAGATAGCTTGAAGATAAAGAATCTACCACAAAATTAAACATACCTTTAAACCATCCGCCAATACCAGCAGAAACATTTTGCCCTTCACCCAAATTACCGATTAATTCACTTGCTCTATAGCCAGTAGCATTCGTAAGATTCACACTTGGAACAAAATGCGTTTCATTTATCTGCCATTTATTTATAAAAGAAGCATTTATCTGCCCAACACCTGCCTGAAATCTCTGCCTTGTAACTGCCCCATCAAAAGTAAATTGCTCATTATTCACAAAAAGCTCAAGATAATAATCTCTCCCATACTCTAAACTCAGGGAATTGCTTCCGCTTCCTAAAAAAACATCATATTTTCCATCAATTATTTTGCTGCTAAAATCAGTTGTAGAATTATAAACTTTATTTCCTCCTGCGGATGCATCCCATATTGTTACAACCAAATCACCAGAAGCCACATTAACCCCGTTTTGCTTTACATTTCCCTGAAGAGCCATCAAATCATCAACAGCTGAAATTGCAAAAGAGATGCTAATTAGCAAAACAAATGCGAATAATACAATTATAAGCAACCTCTTTTCAACCATTCTTTTTTATATACAAATAAAGCAAAAAATAGTATATAAATATTACCCTACTGGATTTATTTTTACCTACAATTAGTAATTTTTACTCTACACAAAATTGCCTTAAAAAGTAAAATGCCGGCTCAATATCTTAACATCTCCCTAATACCTGTTAATTGATTATCTAAATAATTATACAACATCTTGCACTCTTCCACACTAATCCTTTTTTTTTCCGCCAAATTATTTTTAACTGAAAGATACCCCTCATAAGCGTTTTCGCCTTTAGAAATTCTATTTATTAGTTTTATAAACTCTTTTTTAGAATAAGTTTTATTTTGTATAATATTCTTAATCATTAATAGAGTCCTTATTCTTAAAACAAGAGTGTAGGCAATTTTATCACTTAGGTATTGTCCATCAGCCTTTACTCTGCCAATAACTTTTTTGATTATCTTTAGTTTATCGTTAGTCGTGTCAAGATACCATTTTATATTGCCTTTAGTTACTTCTACTTTTATTGAGCTAAGATAATTTGAATTTATGAGTGGCTTGGCCTCTTTTATCATTGGCCCAATTGGAAATAAATCATAGCTTAATTTTTGCTTTAATAATTCTGAAGAAATTATTAATATATTATAAATCCCTTCATTAATCATTTCTTTATCAATATTGTCAGTTATAACTAATACATCAATATCGCTATTCTCATCTTCTTCGCCTCTTGCATAACTCCCTATTAGATAAATACCGATTATATCTTTTAAATCAGCATATTTTTTTGCAATATCAAGAGCATCTGACAATATTGTTTCGGATGTTTTTCTTACAAGCTCCACTCTGATTTCCTTATTCAGCCATGCTCTTGGGAGTATAACTGCTGAAGAATTTCCTGCCTTAACTGCTTTTTTTATCTGAACTTCCATCTTGTTCCTCCAAATAATCCTCATCTTTTTCAATTTGTTTGAGAAATTTGTCATTAATTTCTTTTCTCCAATAATCTTTAGTTGTGTCTTTTCTGCCTTTTTCTTTTTCAATTTTTTCCCCGTGTTTCTCTACTTGCTTTTGAATAGAGCTTATTCTTTTCTTACGCAGTTTTTTCATATGTTTTCTATCCTTTCCCATGTTCTTACATGTACTTACATATTTATAAAGTTTTCCATACAATTGAAAATTTTTACTCTACAAACTTACTTAAAAGATTTAAGAGCAGAAATTGCATTTTCCTTAGTTTTTTTCAGCTCTTTTGGAGTCATGCCTAAAGAATCATAATCCTTAAAATCTTTAATTAAATTCTTTAGTTCATCAGTATAACTGGTTAAATTATATTTTTTTACAATCTCCCAATATTTTTTTAATTCTAACCCTGAAAAGAATATTAAAGAGAGTATATCCAATTTATCTTTTTCCCCTTTTATAGAGTTCTTTCTGTCTAAAAAAGCCTTTTGTTTTAAAATCAAAAGCAGTTCAGGGATAATCACTTTAAATCCCTCAGCAAAAGTAGTATAGTTTTTTATGTCTTCAACAGGAATGGCAAGCTTGGAGAAATATTCCAAATAAATGTCAATATCAATTTCCTCTCTTTTTATTTCATACTTTTTTAGATTATCATTTTTATTCAAATTTTCTTTTTTTAGTTTTTCCAGCTCTTTTATGCTGACAATAATGTCGATATCCTTGGATTTTTGTGCCTTAGTGAATAGAAAAACTGCCCACCCGCCAATTAGGATAAAATCGTATTCTTTTGCTAATCCCTGCAAAATAAGCCAGCTTTTTTCAGTTAATAGTGAATTCCAATACTCTTTCATTTTAAATCTCCTTCCTTGAGTTTAAAAGGCAAAAAACTTCCTGTTTTTTTCATTTTAGCTCCTTTGCCTTATTCCCTATTTGAGTTAAAAATTCTTTTGCATACCATTCTTTCATATTCCATAAATCCACAAAAATTTGGGCAATTGTTCCTGTTTTAGAATATTTATCCAGATTATCATCTTTATTTAAGATGAATAAGTTTGGTTTTTTCTTATTTTCAGGAAAACGTTTTATAATCTCTGGCAATTCATCATCACCAGCATAAGCATACACCTCCGAATAATCTGCAGGAACATCCTTAAATTTGAATTTATACGCCGAATAACCCGCATAAACTACCTCTGGCAGGTTTTTTTCTATCTCGGTAACAGGCATCTCTGCTCTTGTTTGATAAATAATATCTTTGTCTAATCTTCTAATACTTGCCCAGTAATATAAAATTTTTTTAATATCTATCGCATTAAAACTCATTTTCTGCACCTTTAATGCGCCAATTCTCTCTAATTTTTTTACTGCCAGATTTACTACACTCAAAGAAATGCTCAAAGTTTTTGAAAGCCCAAGCTGGGTAAATCTATATCCTTGTTTCTCCATAGTCTGATACAAAATTTCCCTAAAAACTTGCTCTATTTTTTTCATTACATCAACGGCAAGGATACCTGTGCTTTTAAGCACAGCGAGGAATTGCCGTCCTCCATAAAATTTAATTCTTGATTTCTGTTAATATCAAGAGGGTGGATACTACCCTCTTGAACTAAATTGTTAAAGTT
>JAHIEH010000049.1 GCA_018901675.1 Nanobdellota archaeon | reverse complement strand
TGATAATTTAAATACACCACATTTTTTTGTTCCCCAATACCCTCTTCTACCCCCTCATGATATGAAAATATACAGAATTTTATTTGGGGATTGGCTTCTACAATTTCTTTTGCTTTCCCAATACAATCTTTTTTTAATTTAGTATCATGGAGATGCGCAATTGCATATTCTAAATTGCCATAGCCTTCATTTTTTGACAAATCAAGAGTGTTTCCGCCTCGTTTTAACCTATCATAAATAGTGCAGAGACAGCCACTTTCATCTAGGTCTATCCCCCTCTTTTTAATGTCTCCATATATCATTGACGATAGGTAACACAGGTGTGTAGAATTCATAAATATGCTCACTTTCATCCAATTTTATTTATCTTTTGGTTTATAAACATATTTATAAAAAATTAGCAAGAATCTGATTTGGGAATTATTATCCTCTGCTGGATATTCTGCTATTCTTTTGCTTTTAAACCTCTAAGTGTTCCAGAAATCCTTTTTACCTCTATTTTCTCAGGAAAAACAACTAAAGAAGCCCTAACATTATTAACTGCTTCTCTATTCACCGAGATAACCGCAGAATTTTTATCATAACTTATAAACGCCAATCCTGATTTGCTCAATCCAGAAATACCAGAGAACTCCAGAATAGCTTTTTCTACACTTTCCTTAAGATTAATTCCCTCGCTTCTAACCCGCATGTATCTTTTATTTTCTTTCATGCTCGGTTTTAAGGGTTTCATTCCAACCATATTTAATCAAGCAAAATTAAGAATAAAAACCTTTCCCCGGCATTACAAGAATTTTTAAACTCTGCTTCATAATTTATCTCATAAGCTAAAAAGAGGATGAGAAAAGATAATTTTGAAAAATAAAAATGAAAATCTACACAATTGGGGGTTATAATGAAGTTGGCAAGAACATGACTGTTCTTGACTTAGGGGAGGATGTAATAATTCTTGATGCAGGGCTCTATTTGCCACCTGTTGTTGAATTGCAGGGTGAAGACAATAAAAATTATTCTGAAAAAAGGCTTAGGAGTATAGGCGCATTGCCTGATGATTTGCTCTTAGACCAACTTGGATTGAGAAATAAAGTGAGAGCAATTCTTTTAGGGCATGCTCATTTGGATCATATTGGTGCAATTCCTTATTTGGGATATAGATATGACGCTCCTGTAGTCGGAACACCATTTACTGTTACTGTTTTAAAAAAAATATTGGGAGATGATGGAATAACTATAAGAAATGATATCAAAGCAATACAGCCAAATTCTTCTTATACTGTTAAAGGGAAGAAAAACTATAAGGTAGATTTCATTAATATAACTCACTCAACAATACAGACATCTATGATTGCCGTTCACACTCCTGAAGGGGTGGTATTATATGCTAATGATTTTAAGCTGGATAAAACGCCTATTTTAGGGCTGCCGCCAAATTATGATGCATTAAAAAGCATCGCAAAAGAGGGTGTAAAGGCTTTAGTTGTTGATTCGTTATACTCTGGTTCTGAAAGAAAAACTCCAAGTGAGAAAATTGCAAGGGATCTTGTAGAAGAGGTTTTATTAACAACTCACAACGAGAACAATGCAATTTTTATTGCAACTTTCTCTTCTCACATAGCAAGGCTAAAAAGTATTGTAGATTTTGGCAAGAAGTTAAATAGGAAAATATACTTTGTAGGGAGAAGCCTGAAAAAATATGTTTCTTCTGCAATGGATGTTAACATGTGCCCTTTCAAAAAAGATATTTATCTAGCTAGTTACAAGAAACAGGTTGAAGCTGTTTTGAGGAAAGTAGATAAAGATAGAAAAGGCTCTTTAGTTGTTTGTACAGGCCATCAAGGAGAACCCGGAAGCATTCTTGAAAGAATCTCCCGGAAACAATTGCCTTTCAACTTTGAACCAAATGATAATGTGATATTTTCTTCTAAAACAATTCCCACTCCTGTGAACATCACGCAGAAAGAGAATATGGATAATCGCCTTAAAAAAGCAGGGGTTAGAATTTTTGATAATGTTCATGTTTCCGGACATGCAGGAAGAGAAGACTTAAGAGATTTAATTTCTTTATTAAACCCGCAAAACATAATTCCTGCACATGGGGATTTACAGCAGCTTACTCCAATGATTGAGCTTGCAAGAGAGATGGGTTATCGTGCAGGAAAAGAATGTCATCTTATGCAGGATGGCCAAACTTTGAGGTTGTAAAAATGGTAAATCAAGAAATTGTTGAGGGCTTGAAAGTTGCATTATCAAAAGGAGAATCTTTAAAACAGGCAATGCAAAGTTTCTATAATGCAGGTTACAGCAAAGAAGAAGTTGAAGGAGCTGCAAGGTTGTTATATCAAACCAGGGTGCAGGAGCCTATGCAACAACCAGTTCAACCAACACCGCAAAATATGCCTGCTGTCCCGCAAAACCAGTCTTTTCAGAATGCCATTCAAAGACCCACAACTCAAATTGTTTCAATATATGAATCAGAAAAACCAAGCAAATTATGGACGGTTCTTGCAATTATTTTAGCAGTGATACTTCTTGCATGTATTGGGCTTCTTGTTGGAATATTATTATACAAAGAGCAGATTGTAAAATTTGTAGATAATCTTTTCGGTTCTTTTTGGTCCATGATAATTTAAAATGCCAGAAATCTATTCTCCAGCAGAAGACTCTTTTTTTCTTGCAAGTTTTGTTGAAAAAGAAATTAATAAAATCAACAACAAAAAAAGTAAAGACAAGTTGAAAATTCTTGATATGGGCTCTGGTTCTGGGATTCAGGCACAAACCTGCATTCTTTCAGGAATTAAGCCAGAAAATCTAACTTTAATAGATATTAACTCAACTGCAATAAGTTATCTTAAAAAACATTTTCCATTATCAACTATTATCCAATCAGATTTGTTCACTAATGTTGGAGATGAAACCTGGGATTTAATCATTTTTAATCCCCCTTATCTGCCTGAAAATAAATACGATAAAAAGCCAGATACAACCGGAGGAAAGAAGGGTGATGAAACCATTGTTCGATTTCTTAAACAGGCAAAAAAACATCTAAACAAAAATGGAAAAATCTTATTATTAACTTCCTCTCTAACTCCAAATATTAATTTTAACAGACTTGGTTATAAATCCAGACTTCTCGGAGAAAAAAAGCTTTTCTTCGAAGAGATTTATGTCTGGGGGATAATGAATAGCTTATAATACAATCATCTTTAAAAATATAAAATTGTTAATAACAAAATGAGTTTAGAATCACAAACTAAAAAAGAGCGATGGTCATTTGATTAGAAATCTTTAATTAATGTTGATTTCCCCGAAATTGGTCCAATTACTCAAGAAGTAAAAGAAAGAATAATCAAATATGCTAATTGCGGGATAGGATATGTTCCTCCAAGAATAAGATTAGGAAAATTTTATACTGATGATGAAAGAGAGGAACTTAGACAAAGAGTTCTTAACACACCTCTACCTTAATCACTTACCAATATATCTTCTCAATATTTGATATAAAAATCTTTAAAAATCAACAATCTATCTATTCTTATGTCAATAAGTGCAGTTCGAAGAATTGATTGTTCAAAATTTGAAAAAATATTGAATGCTCTACCAAATCCAAATAATGTTAGGATAAGAGTATACAATCTGGATTATTCTTCATTAGAGCAACAAGTAGCAGAAATTATTCCAGATACTGATATTAATGGGATGGGCCTAAGAATACCCTCCGAATATATATTGAATCGCCCAGCAAAAGAAACAGCATTAAGAATTTATAAAGATGACATAGAAACAGAAGGAATTCCATTTACTGGAACAAAAAGAGGAAAAATTCAGTTTGTTGAAGCAGAATGGTCTTTTGATGGAAAGAGTAGGTTAGTATTTGATGGGTTTGATGTAAATATGGAATATAAAGGAAAAGAACCAAAAATGTTTTCTGAATTAATAAAAATATTAGAAGATGAACGCGTGAGATATTCCCTTCGCTTTGAGCTTTAAATTAAATATCTCGCGGGGGCATTAATTATAAATATTTTTTCTATGCCCTAACTTAAGAATTAAAATAATTAACTCGCTTTGTTTAATTTGGTATATTGCCCTATAATCTCCAAATCTTAAGCTCCAGAGGCCTGCAAGATTTGCAGTTAATGGTTTCCCTAATTCCGGATTTTTTTCTAGTTCATTAAATTTCTTGGCTATTCTTTCTTGTTCTTTTCTTTCTAGCTTTCTAAAAAAGTTTTCTGGTTTCTTTTCAAGAATTATTTTAAACATTTAAATTAAGCTCGTTTCTAAGTTTAGAGAATTCTATGCCTTTTCCTTGTTCATACTCTTCTAAAGCTTCAGCAATATCTCTCATAGTTTCGGGATCTGACAAGATTTCAATAGTCTCTATTAAAGCGTCTCTACTAACATTTTGGGGAGAACAAGAGCTTAATATTCTAATTATTAGGTCATTATAAGATTCTCTATAGTGAACTTTTAGTTTATCTAATTTTTCTTTTACTTTTTCATCAATTTGTATTGTTGTTACCATAGGTTACTATAGTTATCTATAGTTTATAAATCTTTTGATTTTCCAGAAGTGCTTAATCACTTATTTTTGCAGAGTTTAATTTAAGGTTAAATCTTTCATTGAGGCATCGGACTTCACCTTTCAACATCTTTCCAGCCAATCTTCTTTTTTTTCAATTCCATAAGCTGTGGAAACTGCTCTTCAAAAACCGGTTTTTGGGCTTGGTAAAAAATCCCTGTCGGAATTTTTGTCTTATCATTAATTGCAGAATAATCAAATTCTCCTGCCTTTTTCCAAGCATCATCAAAACTAGATTTATTATGTCCGACTTTTTCAAGAGAATAAATTTTTTCTTTTATGCCGTCAGGATGGAAAATCAGGCATGGCTCTAAAATTTCTATAAATGCAAATCCTTTATGTTTTAGCGCTTCTTTCATCACATTTTCTACTTGTGAAACATCTGCATAAACTCTTGCAACAAAACTTGCTCCGCTTGCCAACATGATTCTCAGAGGATTTATAGGGGCAATTTTTGTTCCTTCTGGTGTTGTCTTGTCTTTATATCCGATTTCAGTTGTTGGAGTTGGCTGTCCTACTGTCAAGGCAAAAACTCGGTTATCATGAACAAAATATTTTATATCAGAATTATATCTTGCCATGTGAATTAAATGCTCCATTCCTTCTGCATAAGCATCTCCATCCCCGCTGAAGCCAAGAACAGTTAAATTAGGATTTCCAATTTTAATCCCTAGACATGTTGGCAGAACTCTCCCATGCAGAGTATTAATTCCGTTTAAATTAATATAATCAAATATTTTAGCATGGCATCCTATTCCTGTAACAATTACAATGTCTTCTTTTTTCTTGCCTTTCTGCAATTCTTCCATAATTGCTTTTTTCACACCTGCCAGTACCATAAAGTTAGGGCATCCCGGGCACCATGTGGGGATTGCAGATGTGGAAAGGTTAATTGGGGGGGTCATTTTTTCCTCCCGATTATTAAAAAATGATTGCTTAAGTTAGCGATAGTTCTTTGAGTACATAGATGATAATGAGAATCTAACCAATTTTTATATGCTTTTGGGAATTTCTTTGATTTGGATATTTTACTAAGCTCTTCTTGATTAACTGATGCCAATCCTTCTAATCCAACAGTTTCAATGATTTTCAATTCATCCTTAACTAACTTTTCTAATTCTTCAATGGTAAAAAAGTGGCAATATCCTTTTCCTCCTAACCACAGATTATCCTCTCCATATTTCCACAACTCTTTGAAATGTTTATCCATCTCAACTTCACCAGGCCATCTTTTAAGAGCATTTAACATAACTCCATATTTCCCCATAACTGAAATGAATATGGGAGCATTTTTTTTAGCAACTCTTGCCAATTCATTAATAACTTTTTTCCTTTCTTTCTCTATGGAGATGTGAGATAGGGGCCCTCCAATGCACAAAACTGCATCAAAAGAATTATCTTTGAACATAGACAAATTAGTTATTGATCCTTCAACAATTTCTTTTACTCTTCTTTCTATTCTCTCTTTTTTTATCTTTCTTTTAGCTAATTCCAAATTTCCTGGAGCTAAATCTAATAAAATAACATCATAACCTTTTTTTGCCAATTCAATAGTATACCTCCCAGGCCCACCACCAGCATCTAAAACTAAACCTTTTTTTGGAAGATATCTTTTTAGAAAAATCATTGTGGTATCCCATTCCAGTCTATGGAACGCATCTCTCTTCAACCTTTTCCATTCATTTGGAGCATATTCACTGTAAACTTTTTTCATTAAGGCCTCTTTATTTTTCATCTTTCCCTCCTCTCAATCTCCCCTCTCAATTCATCCCCTAAAAAAGGCCTGCCGTTGAACTTGAGGATTTTATTTTTATCTTCAATTAAAAATCCTGTTTTTTCCCTGATAACATCCCCCAACATCCCAGTTGCATTGTTTTCAACAAGAATTACATTTTTTCCTTTCAGAATATTTTCAATTTGCTTTGGAAATGGCTCAATATATTTTATTTGCACAAAAGCACAATCAAGATTTTTTATTGCATCCAATATTGCCCCCTTTGTGCTTCCATAGCTTATGATTAAATTTTTGCTGTTTTGTTTTCCATAAACTTCAAACATAGAAAACTTTTCCGCTTCTTTTTCAATTTCCTGTTTCTTTTTCAGCCTTGCTTTTATGTTTTTTTCAATAATTTCTGCATTTTCAGTTGCATTTCCTTGCTCGTCTTTTTCATAACTGTTGTATCTTCCAAGAGATGTTAATTTTTCTGATTTTGTTATTTTCGCCTCGCTGTTTAGTGTGTAAAAGCTTTCTGCTAAATGCTTGTCGCTTAAAATTATTGCCGGTATTTTGTATTTTTGCGAGAAATAAAAACACTGGCTCACTAATTCTTGGCATTCTTTTGGGTTTCCTGGTGCTAAGACTATTCTTACAAACTCCCCATGTCCTCCATGCCTTGCTATGTTCAAGTCTCCCTGTCCTGTGTAAGTTGCAACTCCTGTTGCAGGCCCTGGCCTTTGAGCCAAATATAAAACCAAAGGCACTTCAGCAATTCCAGTCAAGCTTAAACCTTCGGTCATTAAATCAAAGCCTCCTCCTGAAGTTCCAACCATTGCTTTTACTCCGGTGATCGCACTCCCAATTGCAGCATTAATAACCGCAATTTCATTTTCCAACTCCAATGTTAAAAAATTATTCTTTATTTGTTTTTGTGCTAACTCTGTTAAAACTGAAGTTGCGGGAGTCATAGGGTAAGCATAATAAATATCCAAACCTGATTTTATTGCGCCTTCAGAAATTGCCTGCGAGCCATTCATAAACTCTTTTTTCACGGATTTTCTGATTTCTGGAAGTTTCAATTTTCTTTTTTCTTCATCATATCCCTGCTTTGCATTTCGCAGATTTTCCTCAACTTTTTTTCCAAGTTTTCTCAACTCGTTTTCCAGCTCATTAAAACTAATTCCCAGAAGCTTAAACAATCTGCCTGCAAAATACATATTTTCATGCTTGCCATTCATGATTATGCACTCTTTCTTCATTTCTTTTTTATGAATTTTTTCAGTTCCTTCATCAAGTTCGATAAGAATATCTAATTGAGAATCATTGCTGTAAACTTCTTCATCAGAAAAAGTCAGGACATTAAAATTATGCCCGCCTCTTATCAAGGATTGGTAATCTCTTGAATAAAAAACATAATATCCTTTCTTAACCAGCGCTTCTGCTGTTATATGTGTCAATATGTTCGGTCCCTGCCCTGCTTTGCCGCCAAAAAGAATGTTTATCCTCATTTTATACTGCTTTAAAATTGAGGGGATATTTAAAGTTTATTAATCCTAAAAAATCCACAACATAAATGTTGTGGTTGTTTCTGTTTTGTGGATTTTTGGGAATCTAAAAACCAAAACAAACCACAAAGGTTTTTTGATGGTTTGATTTATTGTTGCCTTTCATAACCACTAATCTTATATATCTTTCATGTTCTTTTGTATTTAACTAAAATCTATGAAAACTTGGAGCAACAATGGTAAAATTAGTTCACATACAACATGGTTAAATTTGCCCACATACATTTTGCAAAAAATGGATGTGCGAGAATTAAGCGGGACTATGGTTAAATTCTCGCATATATCTGATTGTCACCTTGGCGGCTGGAAACAGCCAGAGCTTCAGGAATTAAACCTGCAAAGCTTCAAAAAGGCAATAGAAACCTGCATAAAGGAGAAAGTTGAATTTATTCTTATCTCTGGAGACCTTTTTGACTCTGCTTATCCGCCAATAGATATACTTAAAGAAACATTTTCAGAATTAAAAAAACTTCATGACTCAAAAATTCCCTGCTTTATAATTGCAGGTAGCCATGATTACAGCGTTTCTGGAAAAACCTTCCTTGATGTTTTGGAAAAAGCAGGATTTTGTGTTAATGTTACAAATTTCGAAGAAAAAGGGGATTTAATTTTATTAAATCCCATTATTTACAAGAATATTGCAATTTATGGCTATCCTGGAAAAAAATCAAGCTTGGAGATTAATGATTTAAGAAGAATCCGACTTCAGGAATCCCCCGGATTGTTCCATATTCTTATGCTGCATACAACAATTGACAAAGCAAAAGGTACTATTCCGGTAGATTCAATAGAAACAGAACTTTTGCCTCAGGCGGATTATTATGCTCTGGGGCATATGCATCTGGATTTCCAATATGAAAAATTTGTTTATCCTGGGCCAACTTTTCCAAATAATTTTCAGGAGCTTGAGGATTTGAAATACGGAAGTTTTTACATAGTGGATACAGAAGAAATTCAGTCGCTTAAAAGAATTGATTTAAAGATTAAAGAGGTGGAATCTATTCATGTAAAAGTTAACAGCGCTCTTACAGCAACCGACCAAATAATCTCCGAGATAAAAAAGAGGGATATAAAAGATAAAATTGTCCTTCTTAGAATTAAGGGAAATCTTGAGAATGGCACCCCCTCAGATATAAAATTTACACAGATTGAAGAAATCATAATCCAAAAGGGAGCGTATTTCTACTTAAAAAACACCCATGAACTAAAAACAAAAGAGGTGGAGTTCAACATTCAGGCAAAGGATACTGAGAATATAGAAGAAGAGGCAATAAAAATTTATTTGGAAGATAATCCATCCAAATTTAATGAGTTAATTCCCTCCCTAATACACTCTCTCAGCTTGGATAAACAAGAGGATGAAAAAATAGCCATATTTGAGAACCGGCTTATTGATGAAACAAAAAGGGTTTTAAAATTTTAAAATGCTGCTAAAAAAAATCACTTTAAACAACATACGAAGCTATAAAGAAGTAAGCGTCGAGTTTCCAGAAGGTTCTGTTTTATTATCCGGCGATATTGGTTCAGGAAAAACTTCCATTCTTTTAGGAATAGAATTTGCTTTATTCGGATTGCAGCCAGGACAGAAAGGAATCTCCCTCCTTAGAAGCGGGGAAAATGAAGGTTTTGTAAAATTGCAGTTTGAGGTAAATGGGAAGGAGATTATATTAGAAAGAGTATTAAAACGAAAAAAGTCCATAACGCAGGATTATTGTTCAATAACTATAGATGGGGAAAAGAAAGAGCCGGCAGTTACTGAGCTGAAAAATCTGGTTCTAGAACTTTTAAGTTATCCGGAAGAGTTTGCGAAAAAACAAAATCTATTATACCGCTTTACAGTCTATACTCCTCAGGAAGAAATGAAACAAATTCTCCTTCAGGATGTGGAAACGAGACTAAACACATTAAGGCATGTTTTTGGGGTAGACAAATACAAAAGAATAATTGAAAATGCTTCTATTATTGCATCAAAGATAAGAGAAGAAAAAAGAAGGAAAGAGGGGGTTATAGAAAGCCTTGAAGAAGATAAAACCCGTCTCATAGAAAAAGAAGAGGAAACTGAAACAAAAAATTCTAACCTCTTTTCAATAGAAAAAGAGCTTTTTCTCAAAACAGAAATAAGAAAAAAAGTCTTGGAAGAGCAACAGGAGATAGCAAATAAAATAAAGGAGAAGAAAGAGCTTGAAAATGAAGTTGAGAAAACTAATATAATGATTATGAATAAAAGAGAAACTATGGCCGGAAACATCAAGACATTAAATGGGCTAAAATACCAGATATCTGAGCTGGAAAAGTTGCACTTTGAAGAGTCTTTGATAAGTGAGATGCAAAAACAAATAGATTTGATAAAAACAGAGAAAGATTCCCTTAATGAGCAGAACTTAAAAATTACTTCAACAATAGCTTCTCTCACTTTAAAAAATGAAGACAATCAAAAAACAAGGCAGAAAATCTCCAGCATAGAAATATGCCCTACCTGCCTGCAGGATGTTGATTCTGTTTACAAAAGCAATGTTATAAACAAGCTTGATTCAAACACTGCTGATAACAACAATCAGCTTAAACTTCTTAGAGCGGAAAAAGAAAAAGTTCTTGCAGGCATAAAATCTGCTGATTCTCAAATAGCTTCAAAACAAAGAGAATCAGACGACTTAAAATTATTAAGGGTAAAGCTCCACGGGATAGATGAGAAAAGAGAGAGGCTTCAGGATATTGAAAAAAATAATCGCCTTCTTGAGAAAGATATAGAGCTTTTAAACGAACATTTACAGCTGCTTAAAACATCTGTTTTTGAATTGAGAAAATTTGACAACATTTTTGAAATCAAACAGAAAGAGATTGAACTTGCCTTGAAAGAGGAAAGAGGGGCAGAAATAAAAGTCGCGGAATTAAAAAAGGAGATTGATGTTTTTTCAAGGCAGATAAATGAACTAAAGGAAAGAATAAATTACCTTGAGGAAGTTAAAGTTCAGATGAATTATCTTACTGAGCTTGAGAATTGGCTTTCAAAGAAATTCCTCCCACTTATTTCTTTTATTGAAACCAATGTGATGATTAAGCTAAAATCAGAGTTCTCAGAGCTTTTCAACAGATGGTTTTGCATGCTTGTTTCTGATTCCTTTAATGTAAAGCTGGATAATAATTTCACGCCAATAATTGAACAGCAGGATTATGAAATTGAATATGAATACCTTTCAGGAGGTGAAAGAACCGCAGTTGCCTTGGCTTATCGGCTCGCTTTAAATCAGGTGATAAATTCCTTCCTGAGTAAGATAAACACAAAAGATTTGGTAATTTTAGACGAGCCCACTGATGGCTTTAGTGAACAGCAGTTAGATAAGATGAGGGATGTTCTCCAGCAGTTGAATGTAAAGCAGTTAATCCTTGTAAGCCATGAGGCAAAAATAGAAAGTTTTGTTGAAAACATCATAAGGTTTAAGAAAGATGGCGGGGTTACAAGGGTGGAGAAATA
>JAHIEH010000005.1 GCA_018901675.1 Nanobdellota archaeon | reverse complement strand
GCTTTTTGTTTTCCTGTTGTTTCTATTCCCAGATATCCCTCCTTTAAATTTAATTTAAATGCTTCCTTAATCCCATTGATTATATCTTCTTTAATATCTTCAAATTTTCTTCCCATATAAAAACCTAAGTGAAATACAGAAACACTATTCAACAAATCTGCTATTATTAACCCCTTTTTTAGATATTCAACTGATTTTTTAATCTGTTGTTGATTTCCAAAATTAATGTAAAATGGAAGGTGTCCTGTTAATTCGATATCATTATTTTTTGAATATTCTAATACTTCTTTTGATAATTCTTCGGGGATACTAAATGCAAAGCCCATTTCATATAAATTTATAGAATTTGATTTTAATGTCTCTAAATAAGGAGTAAGATTCTTATGATATTTTCTTGCTACACCAAATTTTATCATTATCTAGTTTATTAATCAGGGGTTTTAAGTTTTTCTTAAAATCCAGTATCCTCAGTTTTCAGGTATCCTTTGTTTTTTAGCCAGTCTATTTGTGTTGGATTGTACTTAAACAGAATATCCCCCTTATCTTTGTCAAATTCCCATTGCTGGACAATAACTACATCCCCTGGACGAAGCCATAAACTTCTTTTTAGCCTTCCAGGAACCCTGCAATTTCTTGTCATCTTATCGCCGCAAGCAACTGACATCCTGTTCCCACCAAGTCTTTGTTCTATTATCCCTATAACTTCATTTTGTTTTGGGAGTTTTACTCTAAAAACTTGCGGTTCTGAATTCTGGTTATTGGACCGATAATGTTTTTTTTGATTATTTTCCATTTTTTGATTTTATTTGAAAAATGGAAAGTTAGAAAATCTCTTATTTTCTTTATTTTCCATTTTTTGATTTTATTCTCTGTCCTTTGTTCCCCATCTTTACATGAGAATCAAAGCGAAAGGCACACCCCTGATTTTTTTAATTCCTTCTTCTGAGATAATTCCCGCTTTTAATGCAGTGTTTATTGTCTTTTTCCCAACTAGATTAAAAGTTGCATCTTCTTGAGAGAAGTCTTTCATAATCTCTATCGCTTTTTCTTCAGACAGTTCTTCTCCTTTAAAGAAGCTTTCTTTAATCTCTAATTGAAAATTACCTTCTTCCAATTTCTTTCCGATTAGGTCTGCATCGCAAATTGCAACAGCATTTCTGTACGATTTATGGATTTTTATAAACATATTAATCCTAAAAAAATCCGCTATATTTAGATAGCGGTTTGTTTTTCCTTGTATTTTTTTGGAATGTTAGGAATACTTCTTATTCATGAGCATCTCGGAAATTAGATTTCCGATGACTATCAAGAATCTTTGGATTCTTGAAGCTGTCAAAATCTAAAAGATTTTGAAGTTTAAAAACTAAAACACAAGGTTTTTTTGATAATTAATAAAAATTTAAAAATTTATTTTATTCCGCCCATTCTACATACTGTTGTTCCACAAATAGGGCATTTTCCCTTTGCTATTTTTGTGCCTTTCTTTGTCTTTGATTCTTTTGGGTCTTTCATTTCTACTTTCTTTTTACATTTAACACAATATCCTTCTGTCATTTTTTTACCTCCTGTTTATTTATGTTCAGAATGTCCAAAGATAAAATTTTCATGAACATTCTCCAATTCCTATAAATCATAAAGGAATTTATTAATTGTAGATAGCAATTTCTTTTTTTAAACCTTTATATTTGGCTTCTTACAGAATGTTTTGCCCCACACGCAAGACAATGAATAAACATCAATCTATCTTCTTTCATTATTTCTGTGTCTGGCTTTCCACACTCTCTGCATATCACAAATTCTTTTGCATACTGCTCTATTTTCTGGTTTATTTTTACACTCGGAACTTTTATATTCAACACCAACCTGTCTCCTTCTACCTGTCCTGGAGCTGCAAGCTCTCTTAATAAAAATTTTTGCAGATGCTCCGGTTTTCTTCTTAGATAAGATGCAATCTGAAAAAAGTTAGTCAGGATTGTTTTTTTGCCTTCAATATGCCCTTCTATTTTTGGGATTTCAAATCTCTCGCTAACTTGGGTTTGTTTTATGCTTTTATACGCTTCATTTAAAAGTTCTTCATAATTTTCCATAAAAAGGGTTATTTGGAAGAGTTTATAAATCTTTTACACTTAGTTTAACTATGAACATAAAGAATATAGTATTGGGCATTGCTATTTTTGTAGTTACAATTATAGTAATGGTTAGTGGGGTGAATACGCTGTATAAACAGCCACAATATAATGATTATTGCAATGAGAGTGTTAATGTTTTTATTAATAATTCCGAAGCTTGTATTGATGCTGGAGGAAGATGGAACCCCGATTATGGGCCAAAGCCGACTGTGCAGGGTTTTTGTGATTTGTACAGCAAATGCCGATTAGAGTTTGATACTGCAAATGAAGAGTTTTACAAAAAAGTTTTTCTTACTGCAATACCTATCGGAATAGTAGTTATTATTCTCGGAGCTTTGATTTTTGGATTGGAGGTTGTTGGAGCTGGATTGATGGCCGGGGGTATAGGGACAATAATTTATGGTGTTGGTGGTTATTGGAGATACACTGAAAATTGGATGAGATTTGTTATTTCTCTAATTGGTTTAATCGCTTTGATATGGGTGGCTTATTATTTCAACAGGAAGTTTAAGAAGTAAGATTATGGAAATAGCCAACGGGGAGTTGAACCTCGGAATACTCGGTGTAAAAGAATATATCCTAAAGGATATACTTTGTAAAGAGGTACTTATTCATAGTATGGGCCTAGGTTCATAATCTCTACCCTGGGCATATTTAGAAAAGAAATATTGAGCATCAGAAGAAACTCCTTTTATTTGCATTTTTGCATTCCCTATTTGCCCTTCTTTATTTGCAATTATTTCATTTATCTGTTCTTTGGTTATTAAACCCGAAAAGATTGGCTCATTCGCTAATAATGTTGGAAGATTTGTTTTAGAACTTCCTTCTCTCCTCATTCTGTCCAATTCAGCTACAGCATGTCTTTTTATTGCTTTATGTGCTTCTTCTCTACCAACTCCTTTTTTAGTGGCCATTTGCATAAGCTCTGTTGTAACAATAAATGGTAGATATTTATCCAATTCATGAACTATTTCTCCTTCATAGGCTTTCATATTATTCAAAACAGTCAAAGTAGTCTCACATAAACCATCCATTGTATAAAAAGAATCAGGTCCTATAATTCTTCTCGGAGCAGAACATGAAACATCTCCTTCTTGCCATTGGTCTCCAGAAATTCTTGAAGCTCCATCGGCGTACATTTTTTGAAGATTTGCAAACCCGTTTATTCTCTCACAGCTTCTTGTATTCATTTTATAAGGCATGGCACTGCTTCCAGATTGTTCTTCATCAAATCCCTCATTTACAAGACCAAATCCGGCCATTAAACGCATAGTAAATGCAAAATTTGCAGGAGCAGCGCTTAACTGTGCAAGGTTATTGCATAGAGCATAATCAAGAGACCTGGGATAAACCTGCCCAGTAGATTTTAATATTTTCTTAAATCCAAGTTTTTCTGCTACAACTTCTTCCAGTGCTCGTACTTTCTCTTTGCTTCCTAATAATTTTATCATATCTGTTTGTGTTCCAATTGCTCCTTTAATTCCTCTTAATGGATAGTTCTCTACAAAATTTTCAAAAATTCCTAAATGTAACATTAATTCTTCTCCCCACATTGAAAATCTTCTTCCCAAGAGTGTTGCTTGTGCAGGTTGATTATGTGTTCTTGCTAAAATATAATTAGAATATTTGTGTGAATTATCTACAAAATGTCTTAAAACAGAAACATTTCTATCAAGAATAAGTTTTGAAGCATTCCAATATTGCATCTGCTCCACATTATCTGTTAAATCTCTTGAAGTCATTCCTCTATGAAGCTGTTGACTTGCTCCAGCTATTTTAACAAAATATTCTATTTTTGCTTTAACATCGTGTTTTGTTATGCTTTCTATAGATTTTATTTCTTCTAAATCTATCGTTCCTTTAGTAGCTTCAAATTTTTCTATATCTTCTGAAAGAATATTCAACCCAAGACTTTTCTGAGCAATCATAACTGCAATCCATAATTCTCTTTCTAAAAGTATCTTCCCCTTTTCTGAGAAAATATTATTCATTTCAGGAGTTGCATATCTTACTGATAAAACATTTTCATTAGCCACATAGAGAGAATCTGTTAATAATATATAAGCATTATTATAGTATAGAAAATATGGGTGATACCAGAATCGAATTGGTGAATACTTTGTGCAAATAAATCAGTTTAACCACTAGCTTAATCCTTCATTATTAACCTTATCCCAAATACCTCAATTTTCCCGGCCTCGGTTCAAATATAATTCCCTCTTCTAAAAGTTTCTTGATTTCTTGGTTGAGCATATCTGGGGAGAAATCACTTAGGGTGAGAATTATCTTATCTGCGTCCAACCCTCCCTCTGGCTCTGCCTCTTTTATCATCTTTAACAAGCTGTCTTTTATTGCAATTATTTTTTCCTTTTCTAATGGGGGGGAATTTATGCTCTTTTGTTTTTCAATTTCTAATTTTCTAACAAGAAGGTATTCTGGCGGGAGGACTTTTATAATTTCTGGAGAAATGTAAACTTCATTATTAAAACTCCTCAAAACGCCAATCACAAGTGCAGTCTGCCCCTGAACTATCTCATTTAGTTTCTCAACATCATCCCCAAATGATTTTAGCTTAATCTGCCCGGAACCATCATCAACAGTTACGAATGAATATCTTTTTTCCCCTTCGCTGTTGTATTTTTCGATAATATTCCCGATTATATTCACTCTTATAATCTTCTTGTCTCCTAATTCAAGAAAAGCAAATCTTTCTTGATTTATTATCGGCTTGCCTATTAAAATATCATTTATTCTCAGCTTGTATGCAATGTTTCTTTTAAATTCCGGCTCTGGCATTTTTATTAAGTGTGGAATATCCTATTTAAGTTTATACTATATTTTTTTACATCTTCAACTTTTAATCTAAGTTCTCTGGACAAAACCTCTTCTGGGCTTGAAAACATCTCCTGAGATGTTTAATTTGTTTATCGATTCTTCAATCTCGCTTTTATCCAGCTTGCCTTCCAGTTCTTTCTCAACTTCTTCAACAGGAATTAATTTTCCAAGCCGGTTTTCTAATCTAAAGATAGTTTCTCTTACTAATATAATCTTGTTTCTTTGAGAGGTGGCAATTCCAGTAGTTATCTTATCAATATCAAATGTTTTTGATTCTGCATCATAACCCACCTGCATTAAATAATATTTCATTAGTTCAATTGATTTTAATGCATCTTCTCTTGTTACTACACTGCTAAGCTTTATTTTTGCAGAAGCCTCTGACATCCTTATCAATGCTCCTAGTTGTCTTGCAGATATGGGTATTGGGCGCATAACACTTTCTGAAGAAACAGGGGTGTTTCTTAAGTTAACATAAAATTTTTTTATCTCTCCGACTGCTTCATCTGATAAAAGAGGATGAATCTTTTGTTTTGCATAGCCTACATATTTTCTGAAAAATTCTTTTGAGATAATCATTTCTTCACCTTTTTGCTGGTGCTCGTGTAAAACGTGGTCTGCGATTGCTTCATCTTTCTCTTTATTAGGAATATCTCTTAATGTAAAGATAACATCAAATCTGTTTATCAAAGTAGGGGGAATATCTATTTGTTGTGGGATTGGCTGAAAAGGGTCAAACCTCCCGAATTTTGGGTTTGCTGCCGCGAGAACGCTTGTTTCTGCTCGCAAGGTTGCCTGAACATTAGCTTTGCTTATTGTGACCGTTTGCTGCTCCATTGCCTCGTGCATCGCGCTTCTTTCTACTGGGTCCATTTTCTCAAGTTCATCAATGCAAACAAGCCCCTTGTTTGACAAAACCATTGCACCTGCTTCCAAACTCCACCCTCTTAAGAATTCATCTCTTACTACTGTAGCAGTAATACCTGCCCCAGAATTATGGCATAATACCCCCCCAAACCCCGCAATAAAATTTTCGCAGTCTGGGACAGAAATATCATAAACCCATTCTTTATCAGAGATTACTTCTTCAATTTTTTTTATCTTGATAAATGCAACATCACTCTCTAAAATCTCTTTTAACTCTTCAATTTCTTCACAGACTTTCTTTCCTTTTTCTGTAAGTGAGAATTCTACTTCCCTGCTTTTTTTCTGTTTTAAAAACAAATCATTATGCTCTGAGAAATATTCCAAAGCATTTTTTCCAAAAACTTTTCTTAATTCTTTTCCATTAATCTTATTCTTATTATTTACAAAAAACAATCTGCAGTATAGCATATTGTTGTCTATCCTGTCTATATTTATTCGGTTATACCCCTGCTTGATTTTCCTTTTGAAAAATTTTTTTAAATTATCCGAGAGACAAGCAATAGGGAAGTTTAGCCTTATATTTTTAAACTTTTTATTTCTATTTGGGGATAATAAATCATATCTGTATCCTTTGCAATTTATTTTTCTGCCATCTTGTAGCAGAGCGATTCGATTTATTTTTCTTTCAATGCATGAAGATATTATCTTATCTTGAAGATTCATGTACATTATTTCTGAAATCAGTTTTCCGGATTTTGAAACACCTGCATCTCCTTCTATATATGAGGAAAAAAATGATTGCCTTGCTAAAGGATTAGAATTTAAAATCAATTCTGGAACTCCTTTAAAACCTGCTCTTTTATGAGCGATTTCGCCTAACCATGAACACATTTGGAGATAGGGATCTTTTCCATATATTGTGACTCTTATAGCATTCTCTCCATGTTTTGATATTTTTGCTTCTTTTTTAAAAAACTTCTCTGAAAAGCAATTAATCTCTGAAGCAATATGCATCTCTTTTTTATTAAGAGTAAATTCTATTTTATAGCTTCCCTCTTTGTTATATAAATGCCCTTCTGCAATAAAATATCCCAAAAACTTTGCTATATCTTCTGAAAGCTCTCTTTGAGTAGTAGGAATTATTTTTGGAATTACTGCAAAATCTCCTTCTTTCAATTCTTGAGCAGGTTTGCATATTATTTTTCCGTCTTCTATTGAAAATATGCTGTGATCTTTTGTAATTTTTATTTTTCTGCCTGTCTCAAAAGAAAAGGAAATTAAATTCCCCTGATTTTTATGCCTGAAAACAGCTTTAATTGGTTTCCATTCTAATTTTTTTGTTTCAAGATTTAAGGATAATGCTTTTATTTCTTTATCACATGATACAAATCCTCCTTTTTTCTCTGAGTAAAATCTATCTACAAATTCGCCTATTTTTACGAATTTTTGTTTTCCTTCTTCCATAATTAATAATGGCTCGTTATATTCTAATGATGCACTTTTGCCTACAACATATCTTCCTTTTGGTGATATGGCTGCCATAAAAACCAAAGTAACTGAATTATGAACACCGATTCCATTTGCTACAAAAGTGTTTGTTCTTGGTATGCTTAAATCATACACATACTGCTCTTTTTCTTCAATTTCCTCTATAGTTTCTATTTTTGACCAGATTATTGGGCTATAAGCAATTTTCTTTAGTATTTTCAGTTCTTTTAAATTCTCTTTTGTTTTTCTTTCAAACAATTTTATTATTTTTCTTAATCTTATTCTTCCTATTTTATTTCTTTTTCTGACAGTTCTCATTTCTGCTGCAAAAGTTCGGTCCCCGCCTATTCTTTTATTATACCCTAATTTTTTTGTCAGTGAATAAACTAATTCTCCGCATGGAATCTCATTGTTATAACTATAAATTGGTTTTGGATATTTTAAGAATTCTCTCCCATAGAAATTGAAAGATTTTCTAAACTTTTTTATCATTGGGCTAGGGATGTATACTTTATAATAAAATGTTGCCTTCTCTTTATACTTATAATGGGATTTTTTTATTTTATTGAGAATTCCTATTGAAAATAATAAATCTGATGTGCCCTCTGCTAATTTTTTTGAGACAGTTATTAGTTCAACTCCTTTGATTCTTTTTTTATCTTTTGCGAACCTGCCATCGCCTGAAAAAATACCTGAAATTAATCCCTTTATAAATTCTTTTGGAGCAAAATAAGAGAATTCAGGTATTTTCTTTATTCTGGAGTAATTTCCCTTTACTTTAGTTTTTATATCCCCCTTATCATAACAATAAAATTTTATTAGATTTGCAAGACTTTTTGAATTAATTATTATAGTTGTTTTGTTTTCATTAGTGTTTAATCCTATTATTTTTGAGAATTCTTTTACCTTACTTTTTATTTTGCTATTTTTATTTGAGATTATTATTGATTTTCCTGCACGAATATTCCCCTCACTTAAAAATGCCCCTATGAAAAATCCAAAATTTTTGTCTAATTTTATTGAATCTGGTAGTTGTTTTGAGTTTGTTTTATAGGTATTGAATTTTTCTGTTTTTATTTCATTAATTGTTTGTTTATGAAAGTTTATTGGAAGAGGCAGATAAGATTTCTCTGTCAGTTCTTCTCCTTTTATAGGGATTATTTCTCCTTCTACTGAAAGAGTTATAAATGAGTGGTCTTTAGTGGCTATTATCTGCTTTCCATGTTCGGTTGTTATCTTTATTAATTCTTTTTCAGGCAAATGTTTTATAATTTTGTCAATTTTTGCCCATATAGGTTTGTGGGTTTTTGTGTCTATTGTTAATGTTTTTAGATTTTTTGGTCGTTCTCCAAATTTTTCAAATATTTTCTCAATAGCTTCATATCCTAATTCTTCGTTATTATAATAGAAAACTCTTCCCCCTCCCCCTATACTTTTTGCTACTCCCGGATCTCCGACAAGAAGAATGTGAATATCCCCTCTGCTTTTAGAACCATCAGGATGAGTTTTCCTAACTCCTCCAAACAATTGCAAAACAAGTGATTTTTTTATTTCTTCATACCCATAGATGCTGGGGCATATGCTTCTGGCAAGTTTTTCAAAAATTTGCGGGTCATTCGAAAGTTCAAGAATCTGCCTTTCATCTTCTTCTGTTATTTTCAATTCTTCAAATGTTTCTTCAAGAGGAATAAGATTATTTGCTTCCACTGCTATTTCAAAGCGTGTTGAAAGCCCCCCTGTTTTTAAAGGGACTGGGACTTCTTTTAAAATTCCAATAACTCTGACTCTGCTTCCAGGAGTTGTTTTTTCTTCCATTCGCGGCTCTACAAGATCTTCTTTTAAGAATACATTCATCCTCTTAGGCTGTTCTCCGCCGATTAATGAATCAGGAGATTCTTCTATTACAATTCTTTGAGTGTCTACCATTTCTTTGCTTAAGAGTTTAAAACCGCCTTTTCTTCCGCAACTGCATCGTGAAGGTTCATGAAACTTCTTTTCCATCTGTAATACTGAAAGGACTGTCCCGCAACTCGGGCATTCAAATTTTGCGTTAACCACCTGTGGTCTGACATCAGAAGCCTGCCTTACAATTCCTTCAACCATAATTAATTCATTCAGGTTTCTTGAACGGATATTTCTTATTCTTATCAAATGCACTTCTGGAAGATTTGTCAGCCTTATTCTTACATTGTTAACTAAACCCGATTCTTCCAATGCAATTTCCATCAGTCTTAAAGTTTCTTCTGGGCTGATCAAAATCTGGTCAGATAAGCTGTTAGAAAACTCAGTTAAATGGCTGAAATCTAATTCGATGACACTAACCCCTCTTCTTATTGACTCCCCTATGTTCTTTTTGTAAAAATCAAAGAAGTTTTTGGCTTCAATTATCAATCCCTCTATTTTGGATTTATCCATGAAATAGTACTGAAGGATTTGTTTTTATTAATTTCTATTAGGAGATATAGATATCTTTTTATGTAAAAACAGGAGGTTTTTTATTCTGAAGGGGTAAAAAAAAGAATCTTAATCAAATTGGCTCAAAAGATATATCTATCGGAGTATTGGTTTTCGCACTTCTGATTTTAAATCTATGAGCTATTGCTGGTCGTCCGACATATCCGGCTATTACCCTTTTGGATAAATTCTCTACTTTCCAGTCTTTATACTTTTCATATTTTAGACTAAGAAAAGACAAGAGTATTGCTGAGCTATAACCTTCTGATACTAACAAGTCTATATCTTGATAGTGCCTTGGTTCTCCTCTTATAGCCTTTTCCACAACAGAACCACGAAGCCATGTATTATCACTTCCTCCTTTCGCTAAGAATTCATAAACTTCTTTTAAAAGCCCTAAGTCTTTTCCTTTAAATAATGATTTTTCTTCTATCTTAGTAGAGAGAACTTTTCTCCCTGTATCTTTGCTCTTCTCATTTATTTTCTGATTTATGTTCATAGAATAAATGCAGATATATCTATTTATAAAACTTCCTACATGATACTACTATAGAATTACATGATATCTAATAATTTTTCAAGGCAACTTTGATGTTTTTTGTAAGCTGAGTCATGCTGTCTTCTAACTGCTGCTTGTTCTTTGTTCCTGTACAAACAAGCTTACCATTGCTAAACAATAAAAAAGTCGCATTTGGCTCTATAAGCTTGTAAACGAGGCCTGGAAACTGCTCTGGTTCGTATTCGGTATTCTTCATTTCTAATGCAAGAAAATTTAAGTTTAACTTTAAATTGATAGAACCAGAGGCTACGATATTCTGAACAGTTATTTTTGGCTTTGTAGTTATTTTGACATTTATCTTTTTTAGCTGTTTTATTACAGCGTCTATAACCTGCCTGACTTGTGCAGTAGATTTTGTTCCTGTGCACACAAGATTTCCTGACGAGAAAACAAGAACCGCTGATTTGGGTTCTTTCACTCTTAATACTAATCCTGGAAAAGTTTCGGGATTATATTCTGTGTTTGGCTGTGTTCTTGCCAATTTTGTTAATGGGACTGGCTTTCCTAAAGATGCAGTAGCAACAATATTTTGCACCTTGTAGTTGTTTTTTGCTTCTGTCATTTGATTTTTGCTATTCTTCAATACAGAAAATTTGCTATAAATTTTCTGTCTCAAAAACTTAAATATTAGTTTCCGATATTAAAATTATAGAAAATACCTTTATAAAGCTTTATAAAGAGTTTTGGGGAGTTAAGAATCAAGACCAAAGACCGTATTTAAAAGCACCTTTAAGAAGAGAATAATTTAATATTATATTAATTATCGAAATGACAAACGAGCTTATGGAAAGTTTCATTCCTTCCAGATTGCTTTTCTTAATGGTATAAATTAATACCCCCGAAATTATTGTTAAAATAGGATATGCAAATATTCCTACCAAATTCATCATAAATAAAATAAATTCAAGATATCCTCCTATTTTTATTTCATAAAACACTGCGTTTAAAAATTGTATAAACAATGTGATTAATATTATCAAATTGATTATAAACAAAGGAATTGTTAATTTACTCTTCATGTTATTATTAGAAATCTTAGCTTTTTTAATTTATCCATACTTATAATTTCTTTTTTGGCTGGAGAAATCTTTTTTTATTTCTTCTAAAGTGGAAATGTCATTTGGAGAGCGGTCTGGGCGGAGAGAGGTAAATCTTGGAAATCTTAAAGCAAAGCCAGAGCTGTAATTTGGAGATTTCTGAATTTCCTGATAAGTTATAGAGAGAACTATTCTCGGCTTGATTTTTACTGTTTTTCCTTTTTCTTCTATAATTAAAGGCTTAACTTTCTCTGTAAGTTCGTGGAAAGACATACCTTCTTCTTCTTTTTCTTTTATGCCTGTTCCCATTTTTCCTATTTCAAGGAATTTTCCTGTTTTACTATCTCTGCATGCAAGAATAAAACTCGACAGCCATCCACTTCTTTTTCCTGTTCCATACTCTGCCCCAACAATAACCAAATCTAAATCACGCTCTTCAGGTTTCATTTTCAGCATGTATCCTACTCTTCTGCCTGGCTTGTAAAGAGCTTTAAGACTTTTCATCATTATTCCTTCTTGGTTGTCTTTTAAGGCCCTTTTATAAAAGTCTTCTGCTTTTTCCTTGCTGTCAGTTATTATCTGTTTTGCACTGATTATTTTGTATTTCTGATTATGAACTATCTTTTTTATTAAAGCGTTTCTTTTTTCAAATGGTTCGTCTATCAGGGATTTGCTATTGTAGTAAATAATATCAAAAACATTCACTTCTACTGGCAACTCTTTTTGCAGTTTCTCTATATCATATTTTCGTCTGATTCTTTGGCTTATACTTTGAAATGGCTTGTAAATTTTTGTTTTTTCATCAAAACCCACTGCTTCTGAATCCAAAATGAAAGAATTCCCCTCCACATATTTTTTTACATAATCTACAACTTCAGGAAATTGTTTTGTTACATTTTCAAGCCTTCTGGTGAACAAAATTACTTCATTTCCTTTCTTGTGGATTAATAGACGAAAACCATCGTATTTGTATTCTATTGCGCATGGCTTTCCCAAAGCATTAAATCCCTCTTCTATTGTTTTAACTTTTTGGGCAAGCATAACTTTTATTGGTTTTCCCACTTCAAGTGAAATTTTATCTAAGTCTTTTAATTTTCCTTTTTTTGCAATATCAAAAACTTCTGCCAAGTCGTTTGCTTTGTCTATTGCATATTCTAATTCTTTTGCTGCTTCTTTGTCTTTGTCAAAAAATGCAGATGCCATTGCTTCTTTAATTGTGCTTTCTTGAATGCCAATTCTCAAATCTCCGATAAGAGTTCTTATTAAATATTTTGCTTCTATTGGGGAAGCAGATGTGAAAAGTTCTACTATCAAAGAAAGTTTTTTATCCACTGTTCCTTTGCCTTCCAGCTCTGGAAGTTTTCTTAAGTTTTCAAGAACTTTTTGAGTTGTTAAAACATGGCTTGCTAAAGTGGATTGTTTTTTGTGTTTGGTTAAGAGTTCTCCAACTTTTCCTAAATCCCCTATTGATTTCCATTCTTTTACAATCTCCTTATCATTTATGCCTGTTGCTTTTGAGATTGCTTTTATCGTTAACTGATTGCTGATTCCTATTTTTTTCTTGCTGTATTCGGGATAGATGTTTCCTAAAAGCAAGTATAATGTTTCTCTGTCTGATTCTGGGAGGTATCTAAAAAATTTTGAAAGAATTTCTGTTTTTTCAAGGCGTTTGCTTGTTGAATCTAATTCTTCATAAAGTTCTGCAAGTTTTTTATAAAGCATTTTCACCTTTAATGAGGATAAAATAAGCAGAGTTTTTAAGTTTAAGGTTTTCTTCTCTTCCAGAATTTTTTTGCCTGTTCTTCCAACTTATCTAATCGTGTGTAATAATCGGCAAATTCATTTAAATGGGCAAGGGCAATTTTTCCTGTTGATATTGGGTTGTCATTTGTGACATTTGTTCTTTTGTGAATTTTTCCGTGTTCAAGTTCAACATCCATACCCATTCTGAATTGTTCGACATTCCACTTTTTCCAATTAATCCCAAGTTGTTTCCCAATTTTTTTAGCTTCCTCTTTTGTGAAATGTTTTTTAGGCATGATTGTTTTATTAAGAAAATTATATTTAATTAAGTTTCGATTAGAAGTTAAATTTATCCGCCAATATCACTACTCAACAAAAGGATTAATCCTATTTCCCTAATCTTCCACGTGCTCTTATAGACGGCCTTACTTTCAAGTTGTGAGATTTAGTTCTTAAACCTCTTGATTTTTTTGCTGCACTTGTTAAGCCTCTAAAGACTCTCCCTTTATTAGAAGGATTGCAAACCCAGTTTATGTTTTTATCGGATGTTATTTCCGGCATTTTTGGATCAACAAGAATAACTTCATAAAAATAATGAATTCCATCCTTTCCTATTTTGTATGAATTCAAAACTTCAAGGTTTGTGAACTTTTTTGCAGTTCTTTGCTCTGCAATCCATTGATAACTCATTTTTAGAGTTTTTCTTATTGTCTGCCTTTTGCTTCTTCTTCCTTTGTTTATCTTTGGATTTTTATGCCCCCCTCTTTTTATTCTCACTCTTGCAATGATAAACCCTTTTTTCGCCTTGTATCCCAAAGCGCGAGCTTTATCTAAACGCAAGGGTTTTTCAACTTTGACTATTGCTTCGGATTTTCTCCAATCTACCATTCTTTTTCTTAATAATTCTACGTCTGGTTTTTTCCATGCCTGCTGAATGTAATGATAAAAACCCTTCATGGATTTATTTACATTCTCCTGTTTTTTTTCCTGTGCCATAGTTTATGTAGAAAAAATATGCTTTTAAAGGTTTTGTAAGCCAATTAAAAACCTTTATAAAATAAACATATTATCTGTATTGAATGAGAGCCTGTAGCTCAGCCTGGTTAGAGCACCACTCTGATACGGTGGGGGTCCACAGTTCAAATCTGTGCAGGCTCATTTTTTTATATTTATTAGGAGAAGGATTAATGCCCCCACGAGATATTTAACCTTAGGTTCATGTTAGCACGATATTTCTAAGAGGTTTGTCGACGATAAAGTTTTTTCATCAAAAAAGTTGGCAGTTTAGAACAACTTTTATTTTTTTATGGCTGGTTCAACGCCCCCGCAATTTTCCTAAATTTGAGGTTAGGATTTTAGGAGAAATAATACCACCATAAGATAATATTAGTAACTATGGAGTAGTATCTATAGTAAGGTTTAAATACGCCTAATTTTTATATAAAACATGGCAAACCAAACAAAATATGGTGTAATCTCTGATGTTCATAGAGACCCAAGAATAGTTCCAAGAGCTATAAGTGTGTTAAAATCATTAGGTGCCGAGAAGCTATTGGTTAATGGAGATATCGGAAATCATCAAAGAACATTAGAGGATAGTCAAGGTTATGTAGCATTTATCTTAGATTCAATTGGTAAAAGTGGGTTAGAATCATGGGTTCAACCTGGAAGTCACGAGTCCCTTTTAGCTTATGGTCCTGTTATGGATCATTTTTCACAAAAGTATGGTAATGTGATAGATACAACTAAAACACAAAAAGTTGAACAAGGAGATCATCATTTAGTATTTTTACCTGGCTCTGATTTCTTATGCGGTGGTGAATATCAAATAGGTAATCATGACCAAATCCCAAGTGGACGATATATTCAAACAAAAAAAGGATTAATGCAATTTGAAGAATTTGAACAATATGTTGGAGCTTTTCAGCAAGGACTTGCAGAAGGAGCAATGCAATACGCCAACATGCAGGATTTAAGAAAATTAATTACTGCTCCAGAAAAGACAATAGTTGTTTGTCATGTCCCAAGAAAATTTGATAATTTAGAAACTTGTGTTGATATGGCTGAGTTTGGAGAAGCAATGGAGGATTTTGATTTACAAGGAGAGAAAGTAAAGAAAGGTTCGGTTTATCCAATCCAAGTTGCCCCTCAAATAGTTCAAGCTGGTTATCCTGTTCAAATTAAAAGAGAAAATAGGGGTAATGAAGATTTGAAAACATTGTATGAAGAATTAGGGGTTAGAAAATCTGTTACAGGTCATTTTCACGAATCAACTCATAGAGCTAATGATAGAAATGGAAATCATGTTAATGAAGGAGAATTGGTTAATGAGTTATTCTGGAACTCTGGTCTACTTGATGCAGGACATACTGGTATCTTAACTGTTGATGGAGAAAGAGTAAGCTATCAAAATGTCAGATTACAAGAACATTTGAAATAATCATTCTAATTGGTTCAACTCCCCAGAAAGTATGGTGATATAACTCTTAATACACAAAGTGTATCAACTTGTGTAATAAAAAGTATTACACGCCCCCACGAGATATTCAACTTACTTTCCAAATCTTCTCTGCCTGTTTTGAAAATCTTCTATACAGGCAATTAAGTCTTCTTTTGTAAATTCAGGCCACATTTTGTCAAGAAAAATCCATTC
>JAHIEH010000048.1 GCA_018901675.1 Nanobdellota archaeon | reverse complement strand
TTTGCTTTTAATTGAGGAGTAGATTCAGCCATAGCAAAAATTGTCTTCAAAGCTGCCTGCAATTTATCTCCTGCTTTAACTTTGCTGGTAATATCTTTTGCACCGACAATTGCTTTTCTCGCATCAGTCAACTGCTTGAATATCTCTTTCTCATGCTTAACATAACCCTTAACACTTGCCATCAAGTTAGGAACCAAGTCCGCCCTTCTTCTTAACTGGACATCTATCTGTGAAAGAGAATTATCTATTCTATTTCCAAGAAGCACAAATTTATTGTAATAATAAACAAACATAATCACAATTAATGACACAATTGCAATAGGCACCCACATTAATAAGGTTATTGGCATAAAAGATTAAAAGATATTAAATTTATAAACTTAACTGAAAAACCTGCATGCTGTTCCCACCAGGCACATATTATCAAATTTTCTCATGTCAAGAATGTTTTTACGTCTTATACATTTTTGAGCATCCAAAAGTCCAAAAAAACTCCACACTTTAATATGGAGTAAGAGTCAAAGACTTTTTGATTTTACCATCTCCAATAATTTTGGATAATTTTTATGCAAGAAATCCAAGACTCTTTCTGCGTACTCCTTATCTAATCTAGTTCCATAATAAAGCATCCCATTTCTAAAAAATCTTATTTGGTCTACAAATTGGACCTCATTTTCATTAAAGCCCAAAATTCTGAGATATGAAACTTCTGCTTCATGAGCGCCAAAACTGGAAGCATTGAAACCATCTAACAGCATTTTAGCTCTAGTAATCTCCATTAAAATATCATAACAGGATTTTATAAAATCATTTGCATTCTCCTCTTTAAGCCCAATCTTCTTTAAGGATTCTCTTAATGTGTAATAATTTCTTTTAGATTCACTTACTAAAAATTCTGCTCGAGATTTATTTGGACTTTGTTTCTTAACTACCCCTCCCATTATAAAATCTTCAAATTGTTTTACAAAACTCATAATTCAACCCCCCCTACTAAAATAATGCCATTGAGAATATTTTCCTTTAAATTTTTATGAATCTCTCTAAATGAAGGATAAAAATTAATCCTTATTTCTCTTTCCAATGTTTTTTCATATTTAGTTAACTCAATTTCTTTTTCCTTTCTTCCAATTACAGCAATATCAATATCTGAAGTGAGAGTATCTTCACCCCTTGAATAACTTCCAAATAAAACTATTGTCGCCCCAGCAAATTCTTTTTCAATAAAATCGGCAAAGCCAGATTCATAAATTTGCTTTAAATTATCAACTCTTTTTAATTGCATTATTTTGTGATTATCTCGATTAAGCTCTATGGAAGTTCTTTTAGATTCTTTATCTTTTTTAAATTTAATCATATATTCTTCTTCAAGCCGGGGCAGTGCTTTTGAAATGGCTGGAGGAGACACTTCTAAATTTTTTGCTATCTGGCGGGCATTAATGGAAGAGCCTGCTCTAATAAAGAGCAATCTTAGAATTTCTTGCTGTAGCTGTGTTAACTGAAGTTTATTGATGTTAACCATAGTTTATACGTATGAACTTTAGTTTATAAACCTTTCCGCCTGTAGAAAGATTACCTCTCTTTATCTTTCTTCTTAAATAATCGTATGTATATCTATGCATGTGTAAACTATACTTCAAACATTAATTTGTTTTTTGAACCCTTTAATTGAACCATTTACCAAAGAATAAGGAAAATTTATAAATTAAAATTCCACTTAAAAGGAAAATTTATAAAGAAAACCTTGGTTGTCTTTATTATGATAAAAATTGATAAAGAGAAATGCATCGGCTGCGGCTCATGCGAGGCTGTTTGCAGAGAGGTTTTTGGGATGAAAGACGGCAAAGCTTTTGTAAAAGCACAAAAAAAACTTCCTTGCGTGCAAGAAGCTGTTGACATCTGCCCTACAAGTGCAATAACTAAATAACTAATTAGGTTTATTAATCCAAATTTATACTATATTTTATGGAATATCTTTTTATTTTGGGGAGAAATCCCAATTTGTCTGTTGCCGAGGTTTTTTCTTATTTGGAGAAGGAAAACATAGGGGTAAAAGAGTGCAAACTAGAAGATAATGGGCTGTTCGTAGAATTAAACAGCGAAATTGACATAAAAAAAGCAATATCCGATTTAGGAGGGGTTATTGCTATTGGAAAGGGTTCATTTAGTGGAAGTATTGAAGATATAGAAGAATCAATACAAAAAACAGAAATTTACCCTGGAGAAAAAACCAAATTTAAGTATTCTATATTCAGCTTTTCAGACAATGATTCTCAAGATAAGATACATTTAGCAATAAAAAACAAGTTCAAAGAAGAAAAACTGAAGGCAACCTACAAACCTCCTAAAGGGATGATAAAAACTCAAGGAGGAAAAGTATTTTTTGGGAGCCCGTCAAAAATTGAGTCTTATGATATTGGTTACTTCTTATTTAAAAACGAAGCGTATCATTTTGGAGTGTTGCAAGAAGTGTATAACACAGAAGAAGCAGAAAAAAGGGACATGGACAAACCAGAGAGAAGAGAAAGTTTAGCTATCTCTCCAAAACTGGCAAAAACACTTGTTAATCTATCACAAGTAAAAAAAGGAGAAAAGCTGTTGGACCCTTTTTGCGGAGTAGGGATAATACTGCAAGAAGCTTTATTACAAGGAATAAATGTAATTGGAATAGACATAGATAAAGATGCTATTAAAGATGCTTATCGGAATATCTCCTGGTTAAAAGGAAACTACTCTATTCGGGCAGATTACAAAATAATAAACAAAGATTCAAAAAAAGCGGAAATAGAAAAGATTGACGGCATTGCAACAGAGCCTTCATTAGGAAAATTGCTGAAAAAGATTCCAGAAAAACAGGAAGCTGTTTCCATTGCAGTAAAATTTGAAAACTTGATAATTGATGTACTGAACAATGTTAAAAAACAAATGAAAGCTGGTGGAAAAATTGCTTTCACCTCCCCATACATAAAAACTAGGGGGGGAACAATCGCCTGCAATATTGAAGAAATACTCAAAAAAACCGGGCTTAAGCTGCATAATTTTAAGAATATGGAAATTAAATTCCCAATAAGAGATTTCAGAGAAAATCAGATTGTAGGAAGAGAATTCTATGTTTTGGTAAAAGGATAGTGAGTTAAATAATCTCCCAGAAAACTTTATTAACAATCTATTCTTATTTTATTCATGAGCCAGAAAAAAGAGGAAAAGACGATTTCTCCAAAAAACAAAATAGAGTTTGTAAAATGGTTTTCTGAGTTGAACAAAAACTCGGGAAATATTGCTGGAGGAAAGGGGGCAAACTTAGCAGAAATGTTTAACATCGGGATGCCTGTCCCGCCCGGCTTTGCAATAACTGCACAAGCTTATGATTATTTTATAGAAAAAGCAGGCATAAAGGAAAAAATAAACGAGATTTTAGACAAGATAGATTATGAAGATACAAAACAATTAGAGGAAAACACAAAAGAAATAAGAAACCTTATCACCAGTTCAAAGATTCCAGCAGAAATGCAGGAAGAAATACTAGAAGCGTATGACACTTTGAATGTAGGAAAATTATCAATTACAGGGCAGGAAACTGCATTAGCCATCCTAAAAAAAGCGTCAGAACCATTATTCGTAGCAGTAAGAAGCTCTGCAACAACAGAGGATTTAGCAACAGCTAGTTTTGCAGGGCAGCAAGAAACTTTTTTGAATATCAAAGGAAACTCAGAATTATTAAATGCAATAAAAGCGTGTTTTGCATCTTTATTCACAGCGAGGGCAACTTACTATCGCAATAAAACAGGATTCAGCCATGAAAAATTCAGCCTGTCTGTGATAGTCCAGAAAATGATTGACTCCGATAAATCAGGAGTAATTTTTTCAAAAGACCCTTCTTTCAAAAATGAAAACATAATAATCGAGGCTGTTTTTGGTTTAGGAGAAGGGATAGTCTCTGGGCAAATAAACCCCGACAAATATGTAATCTCAAACAATCTGCAAATCACTGACCAAAAAATAAGCAACAAGAAAATTGCAATAACCAGAGATTCCAGCGGTAAAAAAGATGTAGTAAGGCTAAACCATGAAAAAGCAAACTCCCAAGTATTAACAAAATATGAAATAAAAAAACTGGCAGAATATGCTCTAAGACTGGAAGAGCATTACAAAAAACCTCAAGATATTGAGTTTGCTATTGAAGGAGTTGAAATTTATATTGTCCAAACAAGGCCGATAACCACTTTAGAAAAAAGAACAGAATTGGATTCAGTAAAACAAATAACCGGGGAAATAATATTGAACGGAATTGCAGCATCTTCTGGAATTGCTTCTGGAAAAGTAAAGATAATCGAGAACTTAAACGAGCTGGAAAAGATAAACAAAGGAGATATTCTCGTGACAGAAATGACTAATCCGGACATGGTTGTGACAATGCAGAAATCAGCTGCAATTGTAACTAATGAAGGGGGATTGACAAGTCATGCAGCAATTGTCTCAAGAGAAATGGGGATTCCATGTGTAGTTGGAACCGATAATGCAACAACAAAATTAAAAGAAGGAGAAATAATCACTGTTGATGGATTTACAGGAAAGGTGTACAAAGGAAAGATCTCAGAAAGTGTAGAAAAAGATATTCTCCCTGTTGTCGCGACAAAAACAAAAATAAAAGCAATGGTAGACTTGCCAAGCTTTGCAAAACGTGCATCTAAAACTCAGATTAAAGAAGTAGGGCTAACAAGGATAGAAGGGATTATTGCAGAGTCAGGAAAACATCCAAACTACTTTTTAAAAGAAAATAAAATAGAAGATTATGAAGAAATAATTTTTGAAGGCATAAAAAAAATTGCAGAATATTTTGATAAGTTATGGATTAGAACTTCTGATATAAGAAGTGATGAGTTTTCAAATTTAGAAGGTGCCCAAAAAGAAATTGAAGCAAATCCAATGTTGGGAATGCATGGCATTAGGTTCGGGCTTAAGCACAAAGAAATATTAAAAGCAGAGTTAAAAGCATTAAAAAGAGTCTCTCAGCAACGGAAAAAAATAGGTGTTCTCCTGCCCCAGGTAATCTCTGTTGAAGAAGTTAAAGAAGTAAAAAAAATCCTTAGAGAGATTAATTTTTTAGAAG
>JAHIEH010000047.1 GCA_018901675.1 Nanobdellota archaeon | reverse complement strand
GCTGTCAACTTACATAGTTTGGTTTTTCTGGATTTTGGGAATCTTCAAAGTCTACGAATTTTCCCCATAACATATTTTAAGGTTAGTTTAGGGTTTGTGTGGGGGATTATTATTTTAGTTGTATTTTTGTTATTAATCCATGGGGTGTATTTTCTGCGGTTTCCAATTAAAAAACTGCCAATCCAGAAAGAAAGAAAGCAAAAAAGTGGAAGAACCCAGAGTGGAGTTGAAAAAGAAAGAATGTAAAAAAGTGGAAGAATTAAAAGTAGTTGAAAAAGTGGAAGAAGCCAAAGTAGTGGAGCCCAAAAAGGAAATAACTAAAGTAAATTCTCCACAGCCTGAACATTCTGTAAACAACTTCGCGCGAAAAAAGTAGTAAACAACTTCGTACAGAGAAAGTAGATATCAAAAATAGGCAGGTTTTAATTATCAAAAAGGTGTGGGGGAAGTCCAGTTGTTGACTAATTAAGTTGTGGTATGGACTTCCTTCACTATCTTTTAATAAGGAAATAACTGCACAAGCAGTTAAGATAAATTTATTTAATTATGCTTGGTGAAAAAGAAAAAAAATTTGATATTTGCTTATGGAAGAAACAAAAAAGCAGTCAAAAATATAAAAACAAAAAAAAAGGAGAACATTTATGATTAATGAAATCAGAGAAGGCATCAAATCCGGAGAAGAATTAATTGCTTTGAGTGCTGAGTTTTGCAGAGAACGTTGGGAGGAGTTGATGTATAACCTTTCCAAAAGAGCGATGGTAAGCTTTGAGAAAAACAAAGAGCTTCTTCGTGTAAGGTGTGATTAAAAGAAAAAGATAAAAAATAAACAGAAAGGGGGCAACTAAACTGATAACCTCATTAATTGCGCTTATTCTTGGATTTATGGCGGACTTAATCTGGAGAAAACTAATTACCTTGCTTAGAGAGAAGTGTAAATCTGCAGAAACTATTACTTTTGTTAAATGTACTCTCTTTCTAACTTTACTGATAGGAGTATTTTTAGGTTACTTAATTTGAGGTTAAGGCAAGTAATTTGGCTTAAATCATTAAAACGTCTGCTAAAGTATAGCGGAAAAGAAAAGGAGATAAAATTATGAGCAAAGAGATTTTGCCGGAAATAAGAGTTTGGGCTAAGATGCTACTTTGCGGGATTTTGCTGATGCTGTTTTTCTTTGGATGTTCAAGCATTCCGCCGATTCAGTGTTAAAACCCTGTTAAGTGAATTGAAGCTGATGTTTGAAGAGATAAACAAAAATAAACAAGGAAAAAGAAAGGAAAAAATTATGAAAGATGATTATTCTTTGGGTTGGTTGATTGGGTTATTGATAGGACCAGTGGTAGTACTTTTGTGTTTTGCGGGAGGGTTTAGATTAGGAGAAAAAAACTGGGGCATAGAAAATGTTCAATCTGGTTATGTTGTCCCAGCAGATGTTAAACTTTCTCTAGAAGATTTAGACCGAGACAAAAAGAGTGAGAAAGAAACAATAATAGAATACAAAGGCAACAAATTTCTTTGGAAAGTGGATAAAGACGATGTTCCTTACTTAACACCTTATGAGGTTAAAGTTATTCAAAAAAACGAAAGGGTTGAAAAGATTAAGAAGCAAGAATAGGAATGAGTGTGAAGTAATAAGTTAAAACCCTGAGAGAAGAAAAGGAGACTTAAACATGGATGAAATGTATAGACAGGAAGTATTAAAGATGTATAAGATGATGGAAAAGGAAAACGATTTCTCTAATTTGGTTTCAACGATTTTGATGACAGGTATTAGACCTTCTGAAAAAACTATTCGGAGAGGATATAAATACTATCTAGAAAAGTGGTTGAATAACCTAAGAGAACGAGAGCAGACGAAAACAGGCATTAGCTCGTCTGAACAAATTCTCTGGAAACTATTATTAGGTTATGCAGAGAAAAAGTGGGTGGATAATATAATAGAACTGCAGAAGATAACCGGTATTGAACCGCCTAAGGAGATTATCCTGAGCTATGTAGGAAACATGGGAAGAATTGTGAACACTCCTACTTCTGCTCCTTCTATTTCCTCAAGTTTTTAAAACCTTCTCCTCCGAGAAGAAGAGCCCTGCCTGAACCTGTTTTGGAAATCCCAGCTAAGGCATTAGTAGGGCAGGACTCTATAATTAATGATAAATGAGAATACTAACAAAAAAAGGAGAACTAAAATGTATGAGATGAATGACCAGAAGATTGTCTATATTATACTGCTAATTGCTGTGTTGATTTGGTGGGGGTATTGCTCTTTTAGAAAGAAGAAATATTAAGGTTAACAATCCTAAAAACCAAAACAGCTGAACAGAAAAAATTATTAATAAAAAGGAAGGGGAATTTGTTATGTCCATAATAACTTTGGGGGGTACTATTAGTTTAATAAAGGAAGGAAAGAGTATGAAATGTGCGTATTTGATTTTGGGTTATGATATTCTAAAGAAAAAAGATCAGCATATTTTTGTTGAGAGGGAAGAAGATTTGAATGAAAAAATAAACTTGCTTCAAGAAAACCCAAATTTTCACATAATTTTCCTTATCAACCTGAAAAGAACTATCTACAGCCAAATTACACGAGCAAAGGAAAATTCTGTTTTCCCGAGAAGAAAATAAATATCTGTCTGAATAAGGAAAGGGGAAAGATAGTGAATGTTTCTAATTATGAGAAACAAGTTAATGAACAAGAGATTGGGCGGTTATTGAAACTTCTTTCAAATAATAAAAAAGAGGAGAGAGAAAAAGCTCAGAGAAGAATAGATGAGATACAAAAGCAGATTAACCCAAACAAAAAAGGAATAATTAGAGAGGAAAAAGTTCTGAATTCTGAACCAGAAAGCAATATCCGACATCTTTTAATTGAAAAAGAGTTGCCCTCGGGTTTATTTTTTAATATGAGAAACACAGAATAAGAAGAAAAGGAGAAAAGATTATGAGTAATCCCCAAACTAGAAAAAAGGGAACTTTCGGTTGTATAGCAGTGAATGATGAATTTATCGGCACTTTGCGGGGTGTTGAACCGGTGGTTGAAGATGTGATTAAAGAAATTGGAGGGGGAAATGATGATATGTTTCTTAGTGAGTGTCATAGAAAAGACCCAGTTGAATATTGTCATCCTGAAGAACCTAATCAAATATGCAAGTGCTGTGGACTTTTGCATAGTGATGAATGCGAAACCTGCGTAGAGAAAACTTGGGGGTAAAATTGTGTAGGGAAGTTTGGGCAAAAACAGATTTGTTTTGAATTTTGGTTTAAAATTCTTAATCTTGCCAGCCTGCTTAACTATCTTTCTCGCAGACTTATTTTCCTCCCTTCGTTATCTGCGAATTGGTAGAATGCTGACGCAGCGACTGGATTTCAATGCTATAGGCAGCAGGCTGGCTTTGTTTTTTAAAGAAAAAAAGAAAAGGAGAATTGAAATGAATAACGAAATAACTAAAGAAACAAAAGTTAAGGTGGACTTGTCTACAAAAGGCACAATTCCAGAAGAATTTTTTCCATTACTACCACTTTCGGTATGCAGTGCTTGTGGTTGTGGGACCTATGGTTTTTTCTTTGATGAAGAAATATGTGCTAAGTGTCCAGAGAAAACTTGGTAATAAAACAAGTTTAACTTAATAATAAGAGGAAAAGGAGATAAGACAATGAAAGAACCACTTGGGAGAAATCCAATAGGATACAAATTAGAAAACATATGCGATTTAGCCCTATTATTGGAGAGAGGAACCGCATGTAAGGGGGCAAGAAACAAATGGAGATGTGAACATGTATGCTCAAGGAATGGTAGGACGTATTATTTTATATGTGGTTACCGCTATAAACAGCAGTTTAACAAATTATATCCCAATCCCAGATGCAAATAGATTGGAAAAGAGATTAGAAGAATTATGTAAAATAAAAATCTGCTAAGAGCATCGCAGAACAGAAAGGGAAAATTATGAAAGTTTTTGTTTCTCATTCCAAAGAAGAAACCAAGGGTTTTTTTAATGTTGTGCTTCTGAATGTTCACAATGGTTTGATGATTGGAGTTAATTCTCAGGAGGAGAAAAATTTTGTGTTAACTTGCCTTAAGAACATGGGGAAAAAAGCGAAAGTTGTAATTGAGGAATGTGATTTCTAATTGTTTTTGCAGGGCTCTTTCTTGAATGTCTATCTTTGTCTCTGCCTTTTCAGTAGATGTTCTTGATTGGGCCCTGCCTAAATTTGAATTGATTGTTTTTCAAAAAGGCAAAGGGGAGTAAATGATGGGAACTACAGAAATAAAATTAGATGAAAAGAAAATAAAAAAAACTTGCCGTATTTTTCATGTTCTTGATGGCAGTGTCTTTTGCTCAATTTGTGAAAAACAAATAATAGTAAAAGGAGGCAAGTGCCAGGAAGTGAATTGTGGTGCTCTTGATAAATTTTATCTTGATTAATTTAAAAGAGGAAAAAATGGGAGACAAGAAATTTCTAATTAAGAAAAAACAAAAGAAAAGGAGAATGTCATGAATAACTATCTTGTTTTTAATTTAGAGATTAAAGGGAAAGCATTGAGCGTTTTACTTGAGAAAGGGAAGAAAGTTAACGGGTTTCAACATGAATTGCCTGATGATTGGTATAATGTTGTAGCTTCTAATATCATGGAGGAGAGAAAAGCATGGATAATTGTCTCATTACCTCAACTGCCTCAAGAGGAAGAAGGTAAAGGAGAAAAAGCAAGGAGTCTTCTTTATGCTCTTGAAGGGATGGAGAATGTAGAGTTTTTTGTTTTATCTGGCAGGGATTTGATTCCTAAAGCAGAAGAAGCATTCGGTGACTTTTTGTGTGGTCCGGCACTCTGAGTGAGTTTTAATCTTTGGTGTTTAAAAAAGTTGAAAACAGGGAATAGGAGAAATGAAGATGGAAAACAGAGAAGTTACAAATAAAGAGAAAAAAGGAATTAGGGAAGAAAAGCTTGAAGAGACTAAAGTTCAAAGAAAAGAGACTATTAAAATACTGTTTCTGCTTATTTCCTTGATACTTTTAGGAGGGGGTCTGAAGCTTTTCGGTAACCATATTCTTGATTTCGTAAAATCGCATCCGAATATCGAAGAGGGTCTCACAATATTGCTTATCTTGTTTGGGGTAGTATGGTTCTTGGGTGGTTTTGACGAGTGTTATGATGATGATTATGATGAATTGGGAGGAGGAGACTGATTAGTAGGGCAGGAGTTGATAATTGGTATAGTATAGGGAAAAAACAAAGAAAAAAACAGGAAATAGGAGATATGAAAATGGGATACATTACTATTACAAGAACGAAAGGTATTATTGGGAAAGTAAAAGATATTCTCGCGAAAATGAAAGATATTATTAACAAAAAGAAAGAGACTATCAGAATACTGTTGCTGATTATTTTCTTAATATTTTTCATATGGTGTATGAAGCTTTTTTTGGGGGGTTTTGCAGAATTGTGGGAGCATAGTGTTGTTATAGCAATTCTCGCACTTTATATTGAGGTATTGTTCTTAGGTGGTTTTGACGCGTTTTCTGATGACGACGATGAGGAATCGCAAGATTAACTAAAAAAGGAGAAAATCAAATGTTGAATCAGGTTAAGTTTTTGTTGAAGAAGAAAGAGACTAAATATATAATTCAGATGTTGTTTGTTGTTTTTGGATTGAGTTTTGTTTCCTGGCTATTTCATGGAGAGCCATTTTTGTGGTGGATTGTGGGAATACCTTCGGCGGTTGTTATTTTTGTGGGCGGTGTGGATATTTTTCTGAATGTTAGGAGATTATGGAGGAGACCAATACGGCAAATCCCAATTAGATGGTAAATGATTTTGTGCAAGAGTGTTTTTCCCTCCCTTCGTCAAGAGTCCTGCCTGAAAGTGTTTTGGAATCCCAGCGAGGCATTAGTAGGGCAGGGCTCTATAATTAATAAAAGAAGGGAGTAAATGAGAAACAGGAAATTTCTAATTAAGTTTAATTGAAAAGAGGAGAAAGACGTTATGAAAGAGAGAAATGAAAAAACAGTTAGATTGATTCGTTTTGAGGAGCTTACAAAGTGTCCTTATTGTGAATCTGGATTTTACGAGCTTTCTGAAGAGGAAATAAAACATTGGGAGGAACGTGAAGAAAGTGGGATTCATCTTTGGGGAGTTATTCCTGATTATGTCTCTAAGAGATTTGATTGTGGTTTGGTTGTAAAAAGACACAAAGAAACAGGCAAAATCAGAATTGATGAACCCTGTTCAAATACAATGAAAATTGTTGCAGAGTTAAAAGGCTTTTTAATTTTTAGTTGACAGAAGAATGAAAGGGGTTTATGATTCTTCATTTGGTAGAATATTTTAGCAAGGATTATAACAAAAAAGATAAATTTGATAGTGGAGTTTGAAAAAGGGGAAAGAAAAGGAGAAAAAAAGATGTTGAATTTTTCAGTAAATGTAGATGAAGTGATTTTGTTTAGTTTTTTTCTTGGTTGTTTTATGCTTTGGTTGTGGAGTAATGCTTCTAAAATCATTCAGCCACTTGTTGAGCAAAAAGCAAAAGGAGTTTTTGTTGTGAAGCTTACATTTGTTCTCACAGCAGCAATTGCAGGAGTAATTGGTTATTTAGCAAAGTTGAGTTAATTTTTTTATGAGCCAGCCTGCTTAACTATTTTTCACAGGGGTTTTTGATTCGCCAGTTCACCTTGGTGATTAATAGAATGCTGAAGCAGCCTTATTCTCCCAGGTTTAATGCAATCGGTAGCAGGCTGGCTTTTGTTTTTTGGTTAAAAATTAATAAAAGAAAGAAGGAGAGAATAAATTGAAATTAATATGTTCTAGTTGTGGAAGTTATGTTGAGATGGATTCTAGTAATTCTTTGAAGGAAATTAACTGCAAAGAATGTGGAAAGTGTTTAATAAAATCTGGAGATAATCAACAATCTCACAAGGTGCATGGAATTAGTTTTAAAAGAGGTTGAGAAAAAATTAATAATTTGGTTTGAAAAAGAAAAGGAGAAAGTTATGAGCTGGTATTTTGAAGTGTTGAAAAAGTATGCTGTGTTTGCAGGACGAGCTCGGAGAAAAGAATATTGGTACTTCTGTTTATTCAATGCGATTTTCTCCATAGTGCTCAGCATTATTGATGTAAGAATTTGGGGGTTTCAGCCAGTAGATAAATTGTCAATTATTTTTGGATTAGGATTGTTAGGTGGTCTTTATTCCTTAGCAGTCTTGATTCCTAGTCTCGCAGTTACAATCCGCCGATTCCACGATACTGGAAAAAGTGGATGGTGGCTTTTGATTAGTCTTGTGCCATTCGTGGGATGTATTGTGCTTCTAATCTTTTTGGTGCGAGACAGCGAGCCAGGAGAGAATCGGTGGGGGGCTAACCCAAAAGATGTTTGCTAATTGTTAAATTAAAAACAAAATTAAATCTTCTGCTAAAGTATAGCGGATAAGGAAGGAAAATGTATCATGCCAAAGTGGGGAAGAAAGGAGCGCATCGTGCTAAAAAAGGGAAGAAATAAAATTGAGTTTATCAAAAAGCATAAGGACAAAGAACAAGGAGTAAAAGGACATTGGGCTGGTGGTAAGATTCCCCCTCATATAAATAATAGGAGTGGGAGAAGGATGCATCCGAATAAGATGCCAAAACAAAAGACTGAAGATTGAAATGGGAGGGGAAATAAATTAGAGAAAATTGTAATTTAATTGTTGTTGAATGTTGGGAACTAAACGAGAAAATTTTAAATGAAAAGGAGGAACAGAAAATGGATTATTCTTTGGGATTAATGATTTCTTCAGTAGTAATCTTTGGAATAGTGTTAGTAGTATTAGCACTGTTTGCCGCAGGTTTGAGGTTTGTGATAGTGCCGGCTAATGAATGTCATGTGAGAATAATGTTGAATAAGATTTCTTATTTTTCTAAAAGGGAGAATAAGTCTTCTTATTGGAAAATTCCAGTAATTTCAAAAGTACACAGATTACCACTTTCCAACTTAGCCGTTCCAGTTAACGATATCAAACTCAATGACAAGGACATGGCGAAATTCGTTTGCGATGTCGTTTGTTTCATTACAATTAAAGATTTGCCTTTGGCAGTTGAGAGACTAATGTTAACTACTGCTGAAACAGAAATGGGATTTGATTTTGCTAAGTTAGGTGAAGACTTTAGGGCTATCATAGAGAGTGTTGGGAGAACCACTGTAACCAAGAGTACTATTTTGGAAATTTATATGAACAGGCAGATTTTGGATGACGCTATTACCAAAGAAGTCCAGTCTGTATTTCCAAAATGGGGGGTAGAATTGATAGACTTGGAGTTGAAAGACTTGAAAGACGCCCCTGAAAGTACTATTATCCAGGACATTGAAAGGAAAGTTGCAGCTGAAATTCGAAGAGATGCAGAGATAAGAGTGGCTACTACTACTAAAGAAGCTGAAGTTGCTAAAGCTGAAGCTGAAGAAATCTATCGTAAAAGGCAGATAGAAAAAGATAAACAAATAGGTATTGCCGGGCAACAAATGATGCAAAAGGTAGCTGAAGAGGAAGTCATAGCTAACATCCAGAAAGTAGAAGCCAAAAGAAAATTAACTGTTGGTAGTGCTGAAATAGAAAAGCAGGTAATAGAACAACAAGCTCAAGCTGCAAAAATCAAAGCTGTTACAGTTGCTGAGGGTGAGGCTAAAGCAGTAGAAATTAAGGCTGAAGCAGAGAAAGCTAGACTCACGGCCGAAGGCGAAGGCAAAGGAAAAGCCATTCAATCGGAATTACTCGGAGAAGCTGAAGGCATTTCCAAAAAAGCTGATGCTTTAAAGAAATACGAAGAGGCAGCCAAGCTTTCTTTGATACTTGATGCTTTGAAACCAATTGCTGAAGCTCTTGGCAGAGCAACTGAGAAAATCAAGATCGACCAAGTTGTGGCTGTCGATAGTGGTGGAGAACCCAGTGCATTGAATAGAGTAACAACTGCTCTTCCTAAAACTGTTGCTGAGCTTATGAGTACTCTTGCTGCAGTTACTGGAGTGGACATTAGAAAAATGCTTCAAGAGTGCATTAACAAACCTGAAACTGACCCTAAAAAGAGTTGAATGTCCTGAAAAGATTAAAATGAGGTTATGAGGCGGTTGTTGTTAAGGGGTGTATTTGTATAATTTATTTTACACAATAAATGCACCCCTTAATTCTCTTGGTATTGGAAGGAGAATAAAAATATGTAAAAAATGGTAGTCCGTTTTCACATGAAAACCATGCATGTCTTGCGAGCTAACAAGCAAATGAAACCCATTGAATGTGTGCGAGCCAGTTATATTATGAAAACCAAATATGTGATGTGAGCCACTGGAATAGTGAAACCCACCAAGAGATTTGCGAGCCAGAGGAGTGATGAAACCCCCACTACCATTGCGAGCTAAAATGGACATGAAACCCAGGAGGTGATTGCGAGCCATATATTAGATGAAAACCAACAATATGATGTGAGCCGGCTAAGTATCGAAAACCATAGGAGTATTGCGAGCCACGCTG
>JAHIEH010000046.1 GCA_018901675.1 Nanobdellota archaeon | reverse complement strand
TTAAGTAAGTTTTATAAAATCCTTTTTTCTATTTAAGATATGAAGATTTTGACTTTACACAGCGATTATATTAATTTCAAACCATTGAAAAAAGCACTGAAAACTGCAGAAGAGCTTTCTGAAGCTGATAAAAAAGGCAGGAGAGTAGAAGAAGCATTAGTTGTTTTAACTGCTGTTGAAAAAATAGATGAGAACATAGAAGAAACAGTAGAAGAGTTTGTTAAAGCTGTAAAAGACATTGCAAAACAGGTTAATGTGAAAAATATTGTTCTTTATCCTTATGCTCATCTTTCTTCTAATTTGGCTGCTCCTGAAGTTGCATCTAAGGTTCTTGATGAAGCAGAGAGAGTATTGAAAGGAGTAAAAGAATTCAGTATTACAAGGGCACCTTTTGGCTATTACAAAGAATTTGAGTTGAAAGTTAAAGGGCATCCTCTTTCAGAATTGAGCAGGGAGATAAGAGTGGAGAATAAATCTAAAATAAATGAACAAAAAGCTGAAGTTTATGATTATGTCAAGCTTTTGAAGGAAATTTCAAAATCAAAACTTGATACAAGAAAACTTAAGGATAATGACCACAGAATTATCGGACAGCAGATGGATTTGTTTTCATTCAGTGAAACAGCGCCTGGAATGGTTTTCTGGCATAACAATGGTTTGATAATACGAAATGAATTAATTAATTTTTGGAAAGAAGTGCATAGAAAACAAGGATATGAAGAAATAATGACTCCCTTGATTTTAGACAAGAAATTATGGCAGATTTCAGGACATTGGGAAAAATACAAAGAGAATATATTCTTGACAGAGTATGAAAAAAAGACTTATGCAGTTAAGCCTATGAATTGCCCCGGGGGAATGCTGATTTATAAAAACAAAACAAGAAGTTATAAAGAATTTCCTCTGAAAGTTGCTGAACTTGGAATGGTGCACAGGCAGGAATTAAGCGGGGTGTTAGGGGGTTTGTTTAGAGTTATCCAATTTACTCAAGATGATGCACATATTTATTGCATGGATAATCAGGTTGAAGATGAAATAAGCAAGGTTTTGGATTTAATCACTTCTTTTTATAACAAATTTGGATTTCCATTTAATGTAGAATTATCCACTAGGCCAGAGAAGAGAATAGGAAGTGATAAAATATGGGATAAATCTGAAAAAGTTCTTGAGGATGTTCTGAAAAAGAAAAAAATACAATTTAAATTAAACAAAGGAGATGGTGCTTTTTATGGTCCTAAAATAGATTTTCATATTAAGGATTCTTTAGGAAGAACATGGCAGTGTGGGACAATACAGCTGGATTTTTCAATGCCAGAAAGATTTGACCTGGAGTATACCGACAAAGATAATAGCAAAAAAAGGCCTGTGATGCTGCATAGAACTGTTTATGGAAGTTTGGAGAGATTTATGGGGGTTTTGCTTGAACATACTAACGGGCGCTTGCCTGTTTGGCTTTCTCCACTTCAGGTTCGTGTTTTAAGCTTTACAGACAGAAACAAAGATTACGCTGAGGAGATAATAAAACAAATAGGAAAAGCAATTCCTGGAGTGAGAATGGATGAAGATTTTGCCCAGACAACTGTTCAATCGAAAGTCAAGGATGCAGAAATAATGAGAATTCCTTACATTATTGTTGTAGGAGACCGGGAGGAAAAAGAGGGGAGTGTTGCAGTGAGAGTAAAAGGCAGTAGCAAAATTCAGGTGATGAAAACAAGGGATTTTACCGATAAATTGAAAAAAGAGATTGAAGAGAGAATTTAGCCAACACTTAAAATCTAAATATTTAAATACTTTCACTTCTTTGTAAGTGAAGGAGATTACATGGAGTTATTAATGAGCAAACATGCTCTTGAACAGGCAAGGGAAAGAGGGATAAGCATTAATGAAATAAAAGAAACAATACAAAATGGGGCAAAATCTCTACAAGGAGATAAAATAATCTCTGTTTATAGGCATATTAAAATAATATTCAAAAAAATAAATGAAAAATTTTTCGTAATAACTGTCATGATAAAAAAGGAAGAAAATGGAAAATAAAGAAAATAGGAAATTTTCTAATTTCCCATTTTCCCGGAGAATAATATAAAAATGGAAAATAAAGAAAGCAGGAAATTTTCTAATTTCCCATTTTTCAAATAAAATAAAAAATGGAAAATAAATGTGTTTTATGCAAGGGGAGTTTGAAAAAGAAATCTGTAGATTACAAGCTATATGGAAAAAGCGTTGGGAGATTTGATGCTTTAGTCTGCGGTAACTGCGGGGAGCAGTGGTTTGATGGAGAAACATCAAAGAAAATAGAAGAAGCAGAACAAAAAGCAGGGCTTTTTGGACTTTCCAAAGAAACTAAAATAAGCTATTCTGGGAACTCGCTTATAATAAGAATTCCAAAGGAACTCGCAAAATTTATGGGTATAAAAAAAGAAACAAGAGTAATTCTCTACCCAGAAAATCAAGATAAATTAAGTGTGACTATTAAATAAAATTGAATTATAAAAATGAACCTGCAATTTTTTCTTGAGAAACTTGAAAACAATGAAGAGTTTAATAAATTCTTAGATGAGAATAAAGATGCTTTTCTCTGCTCTGGTTTTTTTATTATAGATTTAGAAGGGCAAAGTGATAATAAATACCATTTGGATTATTTTATCCCGAGCAAAAATCAGATGATTAGTTTTCAGTTAGAGAAGGAGATTAAACAGGTTCCGGTAGAGATGCTGGAAACAACAGCTCCGCAGAAGATTTCTGAATTTTCTAAACTTGATTTTGAAGAGATAAAGACTATGATTTCTACTGAGATGGAATTAAATAAAATAAACAAAAGCATGCAAAAAATAATTTTATCTTTGCAGAATGCTGATAGCAAAAATGTATGGCTGTGCACAGTTTTTATTTCAGGGATGGGCCTGTTAAAAGTAGTGATAGACGATTCTGAAAAAAAGATAACCCACTTTGAAAGGAAGTCTTTTTCTGATTTTTTTAAAAAAGCGTGATTCTTGCATAATTCCCGCAATTAAAAAGCCTTAAAAATCAAAAAATCTATATTCAATTATGAATCCAATAAAAAGAGGCATATTCAGTCCTAAACCTATTGACAGACTCGGGCTTATTGCTTTAATTACTGCTATTGGGACTTCCGCAGTTGGAACAATCTGGGCGATTTATCTTGAATCTATATTAAAAAATCCATCCTATGTCGGATTTTTGGTTTCATTCTTTGCAGTTATTGCTTTTGTCGCTTATTTTTTTCTAATCCCTATAATTGAAAAACATAATAAAGTATGGCTTTTTGCAATTTCTTTATTCCTCTATGCACTTTCATATTATTCTTTTTCAAGAACAAGCAATCTTTATTTTGTTATTTTTCTTGGAATGTTCCTGTCGGTGATTGCAAGTTTGAGAATTACCTGCCTGGGGATAATAGTAAGGGACAAGTCTAAAGATAAATGTGTTTCTGAGAATGAGGGAATTATTTACACTTCTTTGAATATTGCCTGGCTTGTAGGCCCGTTGATTGCCGGGTTTGTTGCAAGCAAATACGGAATTTTGCGGGTTTTTACATTTGCTTCGATTGCTGTTTTTATCGCTTTAATTCTTTTTGAATCTTTCAGAATGAGGGATTATCCCAACAGGAAAAAAGTGGATAAAAACGTCTTTAAAATTTTCGTAGAATTTTTAAGAAAAAAAGAAAGAGCAATGAGTTATATTTTAGGTACTGCGATAAACTTTTGGTGGGTTTTAATTTACATTTATATGCCGATTTACATAGTTGAGAAGAATGGTTTTGGAGATCTTGTTGTAAGCTATTTTTTGGCAGCAGTTATTGTCCCCTTGGTGCTGTCAGAATATTCATTTGGAAAGCTCGCGAGTAAAATAGGTTTTAGAAAAATTTTTATTTATGGATATGCCCTTATTGTGACATGTGCAATAGCCGCTTTTTTCTTTGATAATATTTATGTTATTATGCCTATACTTGTTTTATCAAGTTTTGGGGCTGCGATGATAGAACCAACAACAGAAGCTTATTTTTTTGATATAATTGATAAACAACAGAGAGACAAATATTACCCTATTTACAGCACTTCAATTGATTCCGGGCATTTTTTTGCAAATATGCTTGCTGCAATATTGCTTTTGTTCTTGCCGTTTAAGTTTATATTTCTGTTTTTTGGAATAGCAATGCTCTGCTTTATGATTGTTGCATCAAGAATCAGGAATGTAATTGAGAGCAGAAGGAGTTGATTTCTCAGCGTTTATCCGATTTCTCCACAATAAAACTTATGCTTGTTCCGGGTTCATAAGCGGTTTTTATTCTAAATCCCGCTTTGGTTAATTCTTCATTCAATTCTTTTTGAGTGTAAAAGTAATAATATCTTACTCCTTTATCCCTCCATTTTATAAGGGATTCTTTCTTTTTGTTTTTGAATTTGCTGCTGTCTTTGTTCCACACATTCACTAAAGCTAATGCTCTTGGCTTTAGAACACGAAAAAGCTCTTTTAGCGTTGTTTGCCTCGCTTTTTCTCCTTTTATGCAATGCAATGCTGCGATGAAAATTGCATAATCAAAAAAATTGTCCTTAAATGGGGTTTTTTCTTTGCTGATATCCCCTACAAAAAATTCAGCTTCAATATTTTTTTCTTCTGCTTTTTTCTTGGCAAGTTTTATCATCTCTTCTGAAAAGTCAGCAAGATAAAATTTTGCATCTTTCAGCTTAACAAGATGCCTCCCAGAGCCAGAACCTAAGTCAAGGATGTTACCTTTTTTTCCTTTTAAAAAATCAATAACATTCTCTGATGGTTTTTCTTTGAACTGGTGCCATTCTTCTGCAATATTGTTCCAAACTTGCTGTTGGGAGGGGGTTTCAGCTTGTTTATCTGCGGGTTTCATGATAATAAGAGGAAGAATAGAGTTATAAAACTATAGTGAAAGACATAAATAATTCGCCAAAATTGTATGTCTTTCCCTCAATAGTCAAGGCATAAACGAGGAAATAACAATGTCCTTGACTATAATGAGATGTACAGCATAAGGGCATCCTCTGATGCATGTTCAGTTTAGTTCACAAATGTTTATAAAGAAAAGAGGGTTTATACACATAATTAAATTTAAGATAAGCACAAGATGAAAAGATTGGTTTTGGTATTTCTTGCTTTGGTGTTTTCAGCATTATTAATCTCAGCTGTAAGGCCTGACTTGACAGGAACAAATGCAAATGTTGTGCCGTCACGCGGACATGCAAGAGTAACAATTCCTGCGAATGCAGTTGAAGTTGCTCCAGGTGTTTTTAGTTTAGGGAGTGCTGTAGTTAATGGCAGGAATGTTGAAGGATATGCACTTGTTCATTACAAAAATGGATTGAGTGCAAAAAGTGGCAATGTAATATATACAAGCCCATGCTATGCATTTTTGTCAAACGGGGCAAAGTGGAAGACTATTGAGCCTTGGATTGTAAACCCGGCAAATATAAGAGGGTTAGACAGCAATTTTGTTTTTAGCAATTTGGACATTGATATCTTGAAATGGGAAACATCTGCAGGAAAGAACATTTTAGGAAGTGGCTCTATAACTTCTGATATTTTGTCTGCTGATACATCCAGCCCGGATAATAAGAATGAGGTTTATTTTGCAGAAATTGCTAATCCAGGCGTAATTGCAATGACAGTTATATGGGGAAGATTTTCCGGTCCGGTTTCACAGAGAGTTTTAGTTGAATGGGATCAGGTTTATGATGATGTTGATTTTGACTGGTCTGCATCAGGAGAAGCTGGAAAAATGGATTTTGAGAATATCGCAACCCATGAATTAGGGCATAGTGTCGGCATGAATGACTTGTACACAACAGCATGTTCTGCACAAACAATGTATGGCTATGCATCTCTGGGTGAGACAAAGAAGAGAACTTTAGAAGCAGGAGATAGAACCGGAGTTAAAAAGCTGTATGCTTAATTAGTTTATTTTTTTTCTTTTTTTATATTTTATTTTTCTTTTTTAGTATGATTTAGTATTTGGATATAACCTATGTGATTAAGAGAAGTTTGCATAACTGTTAAATCGCTGTTAAGAATTACTTCTCTAGAATATATTCTTCAAATTTTTGTTTTATCTCTCTTAATTTAAAGATATCTAAGTCGGGGATATATTTTCTTAAATTGTCTAAATAAGAAATCTCTTTTTTAATTTTATATTTCTGTCCATTTGACAAAAGTGTACCCGATGCTTGAAAGGAGGATAAGATTTTCTCGAGCTCCTTGCTTTTTGGTTCTTGGCTGTTTATGTCAAAATTTAATTTTTGAAAATACTCTGGAAACTCCAATTGTAGGTTATGAAAGATGAGATTTAGAAATTTGTTTGTGGGAATTTCATTTAAATTGATTGTGTTAAACATGGCTTTAATTAAGGCAGATTGTTGGTTAATTGTATCTATTTTTATGTCCATAAATCTAAAACCTCATTTTTTAGAATGAGGTATTTGTTTGGAGATTTTAGATTTTGGATCATCCTAAAATTCCAAACAAACCGCACCTTAAAGGTGCGGTAACACAGAGGAATTTTTTGATTTCCATTCTATCTTTAAATTTTCTAGTTGTTTATTCTCCTTTGCAAAACTAATTACCTTCAAACTCCACAATTTTAAAAAGAGGATATTTTTCAAGTTTTTGCCTGCCTTTTAATTTAGGAAACCATACCATTACCGAAACCTTTAAATAATACTGATACTTATTAATGAGTATGAATAATAAATACGAAAGATTGAATATAACTTTACCAAAAGAGGTATTAGAAAAATTTAGGGAGTTCTGCGAGAAAAATGGAATTAATATGAGTTCGAGAATATCTATTTTGATAAAAAAGGATTTAGAAAATAAAAAGCTTCTTATTTAATTGTTATCACATGCAAGATAAAAATCATATAAGAATAAGAGAAGAAGTAGGAGCTCTGCTGAGTAGAGGATATTCTGTAGAAGAAGTAGCAAAAAGGTTCTCTTTGCCTATTGGGACAAGATTTCAAAAAGGAACTATAAAATGGTATAGATATTGTATGGTTGCAAAACAAAACCAAAAGAAAGCAATAGAAAAAGACCCGAAGTTATATAGCAAGGCGGGTAAGATTGCTCAACAAAAACACCCTTATTTAGGGGAGAAATTAGGTAAAAAATATGGCCCAATACAAGGGAAAATTAATGCTGAAAGATTGAGAGGGAATTCAGAATATTTCTCAAAAATGGCTAAGAGACTTCAAGAGATTAATCCAGATCATTCAAGAATAAACATGAAAAAAGCGCATGAAACTATGAAAGTAAAAGGTACGTTTAATGAACATCAAAGACAAGCTGCTTTAAGATGTAAAGAAAAAAATCCAAATCAACTAAAAGAAATGTCCCATAAGGCCCATAATCTTTATCCCTTGGCTCTATTGGCTTTAGAAAGCCATAGGAAGAATTATCCTTACGAGTTTATGGGTTGTCTATTTGATTCAAATGAAGAAAGAATTATATGTAAAAAATTAGTAGAAAAAGGGTTAATAGGAAAACCGGTTGAAAAAGAGAATGTCCACTTTCAAATAGGAAAATGTCATGTTGATTTCTTTATTCAGAATAAGTTATTTTTGGAATTTCATCCCCCTATAAAGCGCGGTAAAAAAAGGGAAACAGAAGAAGGTTATTATTCTATAAGAAGGATATTATTAAATAAAAATGGATTTGAATGTTATCCATTAATTGTGATAAATCATCTAAAAGAAGCTGATGAAAAAATAAAACAAATTGAACCGATTATTCATTCTCTTTAAAATTAACAATACTAAACACATTATATCCTTCGCTTTCTAACTTTTGTCTCCCGCCCAAATCTTCTAATTCTACTATGAAAGCACACTCCAAGATTTTTCCTCCCAATTTATTAATTAATTTACATGAGGCTGTGCTGGTTCCCGAAGTTGCAATCAAATCGTCAATTAAAAGCACTTTTTCCCCAGGTTTAATAGCATCTTTGTGAATTTCAATTGTATCTTTTCCATATTCTAAATCATATTCCTGGCTTTCAACTTGAAAAGGAAGTTTGCCTTTTTTTCTTATGGGGACAAAACCAGCATTAATTTTTTCTGCCAAAGCTCCTCCGATAATAAAACCCCTGCTTTCAATTCCTGCAACAATATTTATTCCCCTGTCTTTATATCTTTCATGGAAAATTTCAATAACTTTTCTAAAACCATCTTTATCTTGGAGAAGTGTTGTTAAGTCCCTGAACATGATTCCTGGCTTTGGAAAATCAGGAATGGTTCTTATTTTTTCTTTTATTTTTCTGTATTCTTCCTCAATAGAAAAGCTTTCTATAATTTTTACAATAACTTGTTTGACTTTTTCTACATTTTGGCTAAAGACTTTAGATATCTCATCCCAAGTTACAGGAGATTCATCCTGTTTCCAGCAGTCATAATCAGTTGACATGGCTATTGTTGCGTATTCAACTTCTGCTTCATTTGCCAAGATTGCTTCAGGAGCAATTGACATGTTTATAATATCTGCCCCAAGCAAACGAAACATTTTACTTTCTGCAATTGTTGAAAATCTAGGACCTTCTATTGTGATAACTGTTCCTTTTTCATGGTGAGGAAAGCCAAGTTGTTTGCAGGCTTCAATCAGCTTTTTTCTTAGCTTCTCTGAAAATGGATTTGCCATTGGAGTATGAATAGGACCAAATTCAAATTTCTCATAGAAAGAAAGTTTTCTCTGTTTTGTGAAATCAATGAATTGGTCAAGAATAACAAAGTCTCCTCTTTTTATTTCTTCTTTTAAAGAACCAACAGCTGTTGTAGAGAGTATAAATTTGCATCCTTGATATTTTAGTGCATAGATATTGGCTCTATTGTTAACTTGAGTTGGAGGAATTTCATGTTTTCTTCCATGGCGGGATATAATTGCAACTTCAATTCCTTTTATTTTTCCTATAATTAGGGGGGAAGAGGGCTTTCCAAAAGGAGTGTCAACTTCGATTTCCTTGAAATCCTGCAACAAGTCCGGATTGTCCAAGCCACTGCCGCCTATTATGCCGATTTTTAGAGCCATATTACTAAGTGAAAAACAAAAACAATTTAAAAGGATTTATGCAATGAGGGATATATAATCAGAATTTAGAGTAAAATTGTGGGGGTTTATCCTTCTCTTTTAGGAGATGTACAATGTTTGCAATCGTATGTTTCTTCTATGTTTATCCAACAATCAGGAGTGAAATATCCGTTATCCACCTTATGTGTGGCTATGCAATCTGCAACATTTCCAATTTTTTCAGGAGAATTATACAAAAGTGATAATTTATCCGGAGAAAAACCCCTTAAACATAATCCAAATTCTCCTCTTTCATCTATTACAACTTCCATATGTTTGCATACGCCATTTGAACTTTCCGTCATGGAAGTACTTGACGGGATTGTTTAAAAAGATAATTATCGAATGTTATATATTCTAGGAAGATATATTTTAGGAATATCTATTTTAGGAATATTCTTAAATTAATACTTTTTAAATAAAACATGCTAAAACCAAAATCAAATGAGATTAGAAAGCCGAGCAAAACACTTGCAGGCGTGACTCCTGTGGCAGTTGTTCTTCCCCCCAGAAAATGCAAACACGGAACATGCTTATATTGCCCGAGTTTAAATGTTCCCCAGAGTTATACTCCTAAAAGTCCTGCGATTATGAGAGCAGTGCTTTTGAAATATGATGCTTATAAACAGGTTAAATCAAGGATTGAATCATTTAGATTGATGAACCATCCTACTGACAAGATTGAGTTAATTATTATGGGGGGGACATTTTTGCATTATCCTGTTAAATTCCAATATAAATTTGTCAAGGATTGTTATGATGCTTTGAATGGCAGGAAATCTCTTGATTTGCAAAAGGCACAGAAAATAAATGAAACAGCAAAACACAGGTGTGTTGCTTTGTGCATTGAAACAAGGCCGGATACTTGTTCTGATGAGGATATTAAGAGAATGAGGGAATTTGGGGCTACGAGGGTTGAGCTTGGAGTTCAAATGCCTGATGATAAAATCTACAAAATCGTAAACAGAGGGCATAGTGTTAAAGATGTGGTGGATGCCACACAAAGATTAAGAAACACCGGATTTAAAGTGGGTTATCATATAATGCCTGGGCTTCCTAGTTCTGATTTAAAAAAAGATATAAAATTATTCAAAAAGATATTTTCTAATGAGAATTTTAAGCCAGAACAAATAAAGATTTATCCCTGTTATGCTATCAAAGGGGCAGAGCTTGAGAGTTGGTATTGGGAAGGCAAGTATACTCCATATAACAAAGAGCAACTCGAAAAACTTTTAAGGCAGATGCTGAAAATTGTTCCGAGATACTGCAGAGTAATGAGGATAATGAGAGAGATTCCTCCAGAATATATTGTTGGGGGAACAACCAAAATTGATTTGAGGAAAGATGTTGAAGAAAAATTAAGAGAAGAAAAAGCAAAGATAAAAGAGATAAGATTCAGGGAAATCGGTTTTGCGATAAGGGACGCTAAAAATTTTTCTATGAAAAATTTTGGCGCCACTAAATCTAACACTCTGCCTACGCACAGAAATAAACAAGATTTAGTTGGTAAAGAAATTAATCTGGATTTAAACTTAAAAATCACAAAATATAAAGCAAGCAAAGGAGATGAATATTTTCTTGAGATGGTAAATAAGAATGATATTTTGTTTGGACTTTTGAGGTTAAGAATATTTAATAGCCCCACCACAACCCCCCAACCACTCGCCCTAAAACCAGTTATTAATAAAAAAATAGGCTTGTTTAACATAACTAATTTAAAAGAATACCGAGCGAATGTTAACGAGCAGGGCAAATTCCAAGAAAAGAAAGCAATCATAAGAGAATTGCACGTTTATGGTCAGTCTTTAAATATAGGGGAAAAGGGGATTATTGGACAGCATACTGGTTTGGGGAAGTTGCTGATGCAGAAAGCAGAGGGGATTGTTAAAAAGAATAAAATCCGCAAATTAAGCGTTATCTCTGGGGTGGGTGTCAGAGAGTATTACAAGAAACTGGGGTATAAACTTGAAGAGGGGTATATGGTGAAGAAGATATAATCTTTTTTATACTGATTATCTAAAGAGATTCATATCTCTTCACAAATGTTTTAAATCTTCTATTTATTTCTTCTTCTTTTCCTCTATTCGGAACAACTCCATTAAACCTTTTGATAAGCTCTTCTTTTGTAGCAATAATCCCCCTGTCTTTAAGAGATTTTATAGCTTCAATATCATCCTCTCTTCCAGCAATTCCTTTTGTCAGTATAATGTCTATGTAATCCAGAATGTATACCTCAAGATGTTTTAGACCTAAAAATTTTTTACTTCTTAATAGGCAATCTTCACAACGATAATTAGGAAGAAAACCTTTTTTGAACATGTCAATTTTAATTCCTTTTTGTTTTTCTAACTCATCTATAAAACCTTCTAAAGCAAGATACCCATTGTTATCTGTGATAAAATCAATATCCTTAGAAGATTTCTGAAATTCGCTTAGTATTAAAGCAGAACCGCCAATAAAATAAATAGGAAATCTCTTGGTATACCCCTCTTCACCCAGATAATTATCTATGGCATAGAGAGTGTTTAATGTCTTTCTTTTATCAACATCTTTATAGGACATATCTAAACTCCTATTCTCAAAAATCCTTTCTTTTTAAGAAGTAGTTGTCTTATATCCTTTTTTTTCATAATTTCTTTAAGGTAATCGCCTTGGTAAAGATCTAACCAGTCGAATATATCTTCTGGTAATATTGTAGGGTATACTCTCCATTTGTAGTTTAGGCTGTCCATGGGTTCTTGCTCCATCCATCTCTTAACTTCTTTTGATTTAGCGGATATATGAACCCATTGTGGATATTGATCCTTGAATAATTCGGATAATTTCTCTAGATTTTTATAAGTTCTTTGTTTTAAAACATTGTCTTCTTTTAAATTTAATATCAAATCTGAAAGATACCCCAGTTTTTGTTTTTCTTCTTGGGTGCAGAACTGGGCGAATTTGTAAGGATTAAAGTTAGGATTAGCAGTTTTTACAATTAACTCTGTGCAGAAGTATTTGCACTCTTTTGCGCCCTCGATTTTTCTAAATTCAGACAGGGTGTCATCTTCTATTCCCATTCTATAAAATGAATGTGCACCTTTAAATAAATTTTGGTTTGATCAGTATTGGCACAGAAATATTTAAATATCTCTGTATCCATCTTTTTCTATGGATATTAAGCTTCAGCAAAATTTGTATTTCTGGTTTTATAGCTGAAGCTCAAACTAACTAAATTTTTCTG
>JAHIEH010000045.1 GCA_018901675.1 Nanobdellota archaeon | reverse complement strand
ATTTCGTAAGTTTTATAAACCACTTTTATCTTGAGGTTTCATCTGCGAGCTAAACTCGCTTAAGATCTCGGGAGGTAATAAAATAGTCTCGTCCTTAAGCTCGGCGATTAGTAGATGTTAGGAATACTTCTACTTACTGGCTTACAAGATTATATTGATTAATAAAAATGAAAACAAAAACAAAGATTGGGAAACAAGTAAAGAAAAAATTAAACAGAGAGTTATTTGAAACCATAATCATTGCTAAAAAAAATGATGCATGGTTGAAAGTTGCATCTTTGCTTTCTTCCCCGAAAAGCAGGAGAATTATTGTTAATTTAAGTGAGATTGAAAAACAAACAAAAGAGGGGGATACAGTGGTTATTCCAGGTAAGATATTATCCCAGGGAGATATAACTAAAAAGATAAGAGTTGCTGCACTTGGCTTTTCAGAAAGTGCAAGAGAAAAGCTATTAAAAACCAAAAGCGAAGTTGTTACATTAATGGAAGAAATTAAAAAAAATCCTAAAGCCAATGGGATTAAAATTATTGGAGATTCAAAATGATAGTAATTGATGGAAAAAATGCAACAATGGGGAGACTTGCCAGCTATGCAGCAAAGCAGGCTCTTAATGGGGAAGAAATAGCTATTTTAAATGCTGAACTGGTGATAATAACTGGGAATAAAGAATTCATAAGAAAAGAATTTTTAATAAAAAGAGGGAGAGTTGGAAGCGGACAAAGGGGGCCTACAGCGTCTAAAAATCCAGAGAAGTATTTAAAGAGAGTCATTCGTGGAATGCTGCCTAATTACAGGTGGGGAAGAGGAAAAAGTGCATTGGGAAGAATAAAGTGTTATAAAGGAATTCCCAAAGCCTTTGAGAGTGTGAAAAAAATCTCTGCGGGAAAAGATAAGTCCGCTAAATTTATGCAGTTAAAAGAAATTTTAAAATGAAAATACAAAAATTAAAAATTATGAAAAATAAGAAATTTTCCAAATCATTCAAAACTGAGAATTTTGAAGATTTTAAACTAGGAGGAGATTTAAAATAAAATGGTTCAGAAAGGAATTATAATCACAACTGGAAAAAGAAAAACCGCAGTCGCACGAGCAGTTATAAGAGGGGGGCAGGGAGATGTGAGAATTAACAAAAAAGATTATAAAAATTTAAACAGAATCAATAGGTTAAGAATTGAAGAGCCGTTAAGAATCGCTGAATCTATTTTAGGAAAAGCAAATTTTGATGTCGCAATTAAAGTCAAGGGGGGAGGGGATAGCGGCCAGAATGATGCTGCACGAATTGCCCTTGCAAAAGCGATTTTGGCTTTCAGTAAAAATGCAGAGTTAAAAAAAGCATATAGTGCTTATGATAAACACCTTCTAGTAGCAGATGTAAGAAGAAAAGAAACCTGCAAGCCAGGAGACAGCAAAGCAAGACGCAAACGTCAAAAAAGCTACCGTTAGTTATTCTACAAAATATATTCTGGAGTAGACTAATATTCAAATCGGCTTCGCCGACTTCGGTTAATACACTACATTACTTGATGTTTACTTTACAGCTTAGATAATAGATAAGTATATAAATTTTAATTACTTTTTTTCTTTATGGTTTTGCAGTTTAGAGAGAAAACTAAAAAAAGTAGGTGGAAAGATTATTCTGGAAAAAGCAAATTAAAAAATAGTGTGGGCAAATACACTTTTAGACTTCTTAGTAAAGATAAAAAGAAAGTTCTTGTTAAGCCAACAAACTATACTCAGGCATTAAAAAGAATGAGGCAGATTGAGTTTTTCAAACATAGGACATAAAATGGAACAATGGGAAGGGGGATATTGTGGGCGAGAAAAAAAGGAGAATATTTGCAAATATAAAACAGAGGGGAATTATTGTAATAATGGGTCCTGCCCACATAAAATTATGTATGATTCTTATTATATAACTAATCAGGGTGAGAGATTAGGGGGAGACGAATTGCCAGACTCTCTTGTTGGGTTAATAATGATTAAAGCAAGGTACCATTTGAATACCCTAGATGAGATGTAAGTTTCTTAAAAAACTTCGTTTGTGTTTAAGAAACATCAATCAATTTCTCAATATTTCTTTCAATTTGTTTTGGACATGATTGAATAAGGTGTTGCTGATTAATGGCTGATGGCTTCCTTGATGAATCTGGCCGTCAAATTTGATTTTGCCAAGATAAGTAAAATTAGATAATATTTTTTTCAAACCATTCACACTAAGATTATGTTTTTTAGATAATTGAGTAAGATTCATATTGGGAGTTAAAAATTCATTAAAAATTTCTTCTATTTCCTTAAAATTTTCTGCAGGAAGCAGAGATTTATTTTCTATTTTATAACCAAAGGGGGCTCGGGAAACAATATTTCCTCTGGATGCTTTTTGCAGCATACTTTGTTTTAATCTTTGGTTTTTTTCTTCATTGAGTTTTTTAATTAATTCTGGATGCTCTTTTCTTACTTTATCCCATGATTTCATTAAAACAGTTAAAGTTCCTTCCATTTCTTCTTTCATATATTCGTCAAATCCTTCTTTATCATTTGGGGCAAAATGATGACAATCAAAACAGAGAGTAATTAGATTATCTAATTCATCTTTCCCCCCCTTATATAAGGGGGTGATGTGGTGCGCTTCTAATTTTATCCCTGTTTTATCTTCTAATTTACACTTCTGACAAATAAAATGGTCTCTTTCAAGGGTTTTCAGTTTTAAATAGTAATCCCGGTCTTTCATTTTTCCTCTTTTTTCCCCATTAATGAATCAATAGGGCTTTTTATTTTTTTAAGTTCTTCTGTTTTAGATTGGATGGTTTTTTCTATTTGTTTTACACACCTAGCGGTATTCAATTTGATGTCTGATTCAAAAAACCTTAATACAATCCAGCCTTTTTTGGACAGATATTTGTCTTTAAATTTGTCTCTTTGGATATTTTTAATTTGTCTTCTATTAAGCATTTCTGGATTATGTTTATTGTATAATTTAGGGTTTGCATGCCAATAATCCCCATCACATTCAATAATAATTTTAAGTGGGGGTATGGCAAAATCACAAACAAATTTATTGTCTATTTTAAATTGCTTAACAAAAGGTATATTTTTCTTAACCAACTCTTTTGCCATCTTTTTTTCTATTTTTGTGTCAAAAAAAGGAAATTCGTTATTTTCCAATCTTTTAATTGTCAATTCTCTAAATCTATCAGAGTGGATTTTCTTTCTTTTTTTGGCACCTTCTTTTCCATATAATTTTTCCCATGTTCTACCAAACATGGAATGTTTTTCTCCCTTTAATGATGAAATATATTGATATTTTGGTCTTTTTAATATTTTAAACCCCCTCATCAATTCAATAACTCTCTTCTTATCATAACCTATTTTTTTAGCTATCTGTTCTTGGGTTAAATTCTCTTCCCAGTAAAGATTATTTATTATTTCTTTCATAGGCTGACCAAATTTTTTTTCAATCTCTCTAAATCTTTCTTGACGTTTTTTAATATAAGCCAATTTAATTCTCTCTGATAATTTTTTAACCCTTATATCTTTTTTCTTGTTTAACCCCCTTATCCAATTGCTTTCCTTGGAATGTAATTTATTTGCTTCGGTTTTTGTCCTTCTTTTAATATTAAATTTTTTTAAATAATATTCAATTGTTGTTTTTCCAACTCCAAGTTCCGAGGCAATTTTTCTTGTTGATTTCTTTTCTTTGTGATAACATCTTTGTAAAAAATCTTCTGTAATCTTTTCCATAAGGATTATAGGGCATGTTGATTTATAAACTTTTCTTACAAGCTATCGATAGGGCTCTTTACTTTCTTTATTTGCATCGTCGAGAGATGGGTGTATAATTCAGTGGTAGAAATAGAACTATGACCTAATAAGGCTTGAATTAATCTTATATCCACATCATTTTCAAGCAAATGTGTTGCAAAGCTGTGCCTTAATGTATGAGGGTGGACGTCTTTTTTTATTCCTGCTCTTTTTGCTGCTTTTTTAACCATCTTTTGTATGTTTCTATCTGTTAATTTTCCTTTAGGACCTGTAAAAAGATATTCTTGGTTTTCACTAGTCTGCTTTTCTGCTTGTTTTTTTAAATTGGAAAGTAGAAAGGAAGGGATATTAAAGATTCTGTCTTTTTTTCCTTTAGCCTGCCTTACATGGCCAATTTTTTCAGTAAAGTCCAAATCTTTTACTTTTAAGTTGATAATCTCTGAAACTCTAAAACCACAGGCATATATCATAGAAACCATCAGCCTGCTTTTCTTGTTGCTTAAAGCAGAAATTAAGGATTTAACTTCTTCTTTAGTCAATACACTGGGGAGCCTTTTTTCTCTTTTTGGCCTTTTGATTGCCAAGGTGGGGTCTTTTTTGAGTATGTTGGTAAAAGCATACCTAATTGCAGACAAAAACACAATAACAGAAGAGGAAGCCATCTTAGAGATATTTTCTGCCATGAAATCTTTTATATCATCTTCTGACACTTCTCCTGGCGACTTATTAATAAATTTAAAAAGTTTGGAATTTGCATCCAAATAGTTTCTTATAGTATATTCAGAGTTTTTTGAAATCTTTAATTCTGTCTCAAGTTTTTTTAAAAATTCTTCTTTTTCCATATTTTACCCCTAATTCTTTCAGCTTTTTTATAATTTCCTCTTTATTGCCCCAATTTTCTGCAAATTTTTCTACTAATGGTTTGTTAAAATGCTTATTTGAGATTAATTTTATATCGGCTAAATCTTTCTCCCTACTAAAATGGGCTTTTCTAACTATCAGTTCTTCAATAGGCTCGATGAAGATCAATTGATCCTTATACTTTACCAGTTTCTTATTCTCAAATGTGAGTTTTAATTTTTCTCTCTCTCCCTTATTTTTGCTTGTTACTGCTTCTATCTCTTGGCCCATAAAATTTGTTTCAAAGCCAATATCTTCTATTATATGGGTTCCCTTGTCAATCCTCCTTTTTTGCGCTTTTGTGCCAAGTCTTTTTGCTAATTTGTGGATATCCTCTTCATCTATCAGGATGTCGATATCATTAAAATTCCGTTTTCCTTTTGTTAAGAGGAACATTGCAAATCCTGAAAAAAAACAATAATTTAATCCTTTCAATTTTTTTACTAAACTTTTAAATTCCTCTTTTTTCATACATTATATTGTGCGAACTTCCTTATAAAATTATGTTGTAATTTTGGGGTGCGTACAATATAGATTGTACGAAGCTTTTATGTGTAGATGCATAAAAAGGATATTTTTGTTAACTAAGGTTAGCTTAGTGCACTCACTAACACTCACATGAGTATTCTTAATTTTTCAAGTTCTTTAAACAATTGGTTGTTGTTTTTAAACAAAATTGTTTTGATGCCGAGAGTTTGAGCAGATAGTAAATTCTCTTTTTTATCATCTATAAAAATGGTTTCTGGAGGTAGTAAATGATTTTCATCCAAAACCATTATAAAGGGCTTTTTGTCGGGTTTTTTAGCCTTTATTTCACATGAGCTATAGACTTTTTGAAAATCCTTAAACAAGTAGTTGTCTCTATTAGCTTCCAAATGAACATCATTAGTATTAGTCAAACAAAAAATTTTGTGGTTTTGTTTTAATTTTTTACCAAAACAAGCAATTTATGGTTAATATTTTGGTGTTTTAAATAGGCTTTCTTATAATCTTGAATAATTTTATCTGAATTTGAAGAATGGCTTAATTCTTTGATTACTTTCCTAAAAGAGCACTTTCCAACATTAATCCCCTGAAACTGCTCTTGAATATTTAGAGGATAGTCTGAATAAAGAAAAATAGAAAATTTGTGTTTTTTGAGAATTTCTTTTTTTATTGAATCCCAATCCGTCTTGAATAAAACCCCCCCTGCATCAAAAATAATTGCCTTAATTCTTCTTCTTTGTTTTTCGCTCTTCATACATAATATTATGCCGGATGATTTTATAGATTTTTTGTTACGGATTAGTTAATCAAAAAGTCATTGGATTACCCCCCTTAAAGAGGGAGGTTTGTTTTGACGTTTATATGCTCAAGAAGGATTATCTACATCCCAAAAGATGCAGTTTTCGCAAAGCATTCTTGACATCAAAAAAACCCTCTCGTTTACCGCACCTTTTAAGGTGTGGTTTGTTCGTGGGGGTTTTATGATGATCCCAAATTGAAACAACTAAATTCAAAGAGACCACATCTTAAAAAATGTGGTTTCAATTTATGGACATAAGAAATTTTTTTGCTAATTTCTTTAGTTTATCCCGGGGTTTGTGCACTTAGGTTGGCTAAGTGAAGTTAGAGTTAAACTAAGATTATTGGGCACTATTTTATGATTAAATGAATAACCGGGTTAATATATGCGATGCTATTTTTGGCCATCTAAGGCTGACTAAGGGTGTTTAAAGTGATTTAGTCAGCCTGACTAAAGTTTTTTTTTGCTTAGATGGCTATGATTTTAAGGTATTTCGAGGGTGTTTTTTAGAGGTAGAGATTGAATATTTACTGAATAAAATAAGGGGTTTAGCGTCGAAAAACAAAAGATTTTTAAACCTTATTTGCTGAATAATAATATGTTTGGATGGTTTTTTGGTAAAAAAGAGGCGGAAAAGATAAAAGATGACACAAAGAGAAGTTTTGAGAATGTAAAAAAAGACTTAGATAATATTAACAAATGGGTTAATCACCTTAATTCTGAAAAAAGTTTGATTAAAAATGATATTGAAGAGATAAGGGCTGTTTTGTCGTCGGTAAAAGAAGAAGTTGATGGGATGAAAAATGTAGTTTCTCTTCTCGGAAATCTAAGACCCAGTGGTGGATTCAGGCTGTCTAAACAGCTGACTAATAAACGGGTGGCTGTTTACGCTGACCAAACAGCTGACCAGATGGCTGACCAGACACCTAAATTAGACCAATTTTCAGTAACTGAAAGAGCATTGTTATGGATATTGTTAAATACAGAAATGAAATTGAGTTATGATGATCTGGCAACAATGTTGGGCAAAGAAATATCCACCATACGAAACCAGATAAACAATATAAAACACAAAAGTGAGGGATTGATTGAAGAGATGATTGAGAAGAATGGCAAAAAGAGAGTGTTTATACCAGAGTATATTAAAGAAATACTCTTAAAAAAGACAAAAGTGAGAGTTAAACCTATAAAAAAGGCGAAAAATGAGCAAAAATAGGGTAAAAATAGCCATAAAAAACAAAAAGTGAGAGTTAAAAATATTAGAAAAATGCAGAAAAATAGATAAAAACTATAAAAAGAGAGTCTTTGGTAGACTAAAAATTGTTTGGGAAGCCAAAAGTGAGGGGTTTTAATAGGGAAATATTAAGTGAACGTAAGGGAATAACTAAAATTTTGGCTTATTAGAGCTTAAAAAGTTAAAATTTGAATAGATTGTGTTTAAAAATTGAAAGTGTAAATAGGAGGATAGTAAGAACTTTGTCTTATTCGGTGAAGCGTTTAACTTAATTAGATATCCCTAAGTTTGAGAATTGTGTCTAAAGATGTGATTTTTTTAAGGTTAGAAGAGATGGACAACTGAATGTTTTTGTTATTTATTCTCTTTTTATCGACGGGGATTCCTTTTTTTATGATCTTGCCTATGTAATCTCTTATAGAGCTTTCACTAAGTTTTAATTTATTAGAGATAGACTTGTAATCAGCATACCCATATTCATCCTCTAATTGATAGAGGGTAGAAAAGACCAGTATCTCCTGTTCAGTAAGTCGTTTAAATTTTAATCTAATCTCTTTTTTTATATTATCTAGAGAAGATAAGATTTCTGAAGCTTGCTCAATGGAATTTTTCTCAAATTCTTGATTAAAAATCATGTGTTGGTCTGTCTGTTTGTCTGTCTGTTTGTCTGTTGGAACCCCTTCGTTTCCTGTGGAAGTACCTGTTTTTAGCCCCCTTAGGGCGTCTAAAGTAGGGTGATGTGTGGGAATCTGTGTTGGGAATGCTGAATTTATACTAGGATGTGTGGGAATTGTGGGAGTGGGTTTATCCCCTAAACTATGGGACTCTGTAGCTAATTTTTGATTAATATTGGTTATTTCTTGGTTTAATTCCATTAGAGTTAATTTCAAAAGATTGATATCTTGTTTTAAGGATATCATCTCTTCTTTTATTTTTTGAAATGCCTCTTTTATTAGGTCCATTTTAAGTCTAGCACTTATAAGTATAAAAAGTTTAAGATGACTGAATATAACTATTGAGATATTTATTGGTGGTTCTTGTATGCGTCATAAACTAACTCACCCATAACCCACCTAGATCGTTTAGAGTATGTCTTGCCCTTTGGACTTTTCTTTATTTCTTTTATAAGATTTTTGTCTTTTAGTGTTATAAGAATCTTTTTAGTGAATTCTTCGTCACGAGCTATCTCCCTAGCTATATGGGAAGTAAAAATGGCCTGAGGGGATTTTGAATAAAGTAAAGCTAAGATTTGTTCTGAGATTCTATCTTTTTTCTCTTTAGATATCTTCATAAGAGAGTTATTCGGTATTAGTTTATATAAGTTTTGTTTATGCCAATCACTAGTTTTTGAGGGATAATCTGTTATTCTCAATATCAATTAGTTGTTCTTGAATATTTTGAGAATTATATCCCCATAGTTATTAGTTATTGGAGACCTGGGAATTATAGAAATGGCCAGAATTCTAGGAGTTAAATTTTATTTATGATAAGGAGCCCTAAAGTTCGAACAATAACCATAGTAAGGGGGGATAAATAAAGTTAAGGAATATTGCAAAGAATTATAATCATGCCTTATCTTGAGGGGTATTCTCCCCTTTTATCCTTGGTAAGGGGACGTGCAAAGGAAGATTCATCTCATCTTCTAATTCTAAAGCCTTAACATTAACCTTTCTTAGAATAATATTAAACAAGGAAACACGAATTTCCTCTGGAATTGTTTTCTTCTTCCATTTCTGTAAAAGATCTTTTGCTATTTTCGAGTCTAAAGAGATGATTATCAACCCATTTAGGTCAATTACAGCGATGTTTGGGTCATAATTGATAATATAAGAAAATTTCACCAACAAAGACTCTTCTTTTTCTTTTGAAAGCCCGATGTCGATTTTTTCTATAGATAAGACATCCAGATTAGACTTTATCTTTAAATCAGAAGATAATTCTTCTGCTTTTTTTTCTATACTTATTTTATTAAAGTTAAAACCAATTAGCCTCATTTTGAATAAAATTAGATTAAATCTTCCTCGGATACTATGACAAAATCAGCTATGGAGATAATTGAGCTGTAAGGTACGAGTAATTCATCAGATTTGGTCCTTTCCAAATTAAGGTTTTTAGTATAAGGGGTAGCATCTTTTACTATAAGATTAATTAATTCCCCAGATTTCGTTTCAAATGTTACGTCTTTAACAAAACCAAGTCTTTTACCTTCTTTAGTAACAATCATCTTACCCAAAATTGAACTAAATGGATTTTTTTCACTTACCATAACAAGTTGAAAATAGAATAATTTATAAATTTATCTATAAAATCAACTACATTTAAGAGTATATAATTAGGCCTAATTTTGGGGCAAAATAGGGATATTTTATATTATTTTTAAGCCTATTATATACCAATATGGTTTTTGGGTTGTTTGTTAAGTTAAGTTATAGAGGAGTAATATACACACACCCTTTGATTTCCTCTGGAAACATTTAAAAAGGATTTTTTAATTTTTTTAATTTTTATTTTAATTATAAAATTATATATAATATAATATATATAATATATAATATATATAATATATAATATATAATATATTCATTATTAAGGTTGTTAGAAATACTCAAGAATCAGACACATAATATATGCTATGAATTGTTTTTTATTCAAATTCCCTACTTTAATTAATAAGACTTCAAAAACATCAATTCTTAACATATCAAATTAAGGATATTTTCTTTAATTATGCATTAATAATAACTTGATTGCAAGATCATTACTCATAAGTATACAATTTCCACTAGAAATCATGGCGTTCTCTTTTATTAGTAGTTAGAATAGTTTATAAAAGAAAAACATTTTTTATCGTTGGCATTTTTGTTTTTAGTATCTTTTCCATAAGAAATGAACGTGTGTGTCTATAAAAATAAAAATGAAGGTAATATAAAAAATGGGATTAGAAATAGATAAAATTTTTGATTCGTTTGATAGGAATGGAATTTTTAAAGATAAGTCCGTTTTGCAATCTAATTATAAACCAGATACAATCCTACATAGAGAAGAACAAATAAAACAAATCGCTTCTATCTTAGCTCCTGTTTTGAGGGGGGAAAGATCAAGCAACCTATTCCTTTATGGAAAAACCGGAACAGGAAAAACCCTGTCTATACAATATGTTCAAGAAGAGCTGTTGAAGAGGTCTAAAAAAGATGCTGATTTTCAACTAAAAATAAAATACCTGAACTGCAAGCTTAGAAAGGTTTCGGATACTGAATATAGAATTTTAGCAGAATTAATCCGTAAGTTGGGTGGGGAAATTCCCACTACCGGCCTTCCTACAGAATCTGTTTATAGCAAGTTTATAGAAATAATAGACAAAGAGAAACAGTTGATTGTTCTGATATTTGATGAGATTGACCAGGCAGTAAAGAAAATCTCTGACAACTTTTTGTACAATCTGACCCGGCTTAATTCAGAATTGTCTAATGCACAAATTTGTATTGTTGGAATAAGCAATGATCTTACCTTTTTAGATAGTTTGGACCCAAGGATAAAAAGCTCTCTTTCTGAAGAAGAATTAGTATTCCCTCCTTATAATGCATTGCAAATACAGGACATTTTGAATAACCGAGCTGAAAATTCTTTTAAAAAGGGGGTGTTAGAAGAAGGGGTGGTTGCTAAATGTGCTGCCTTTGCGGCTAGGGAGCACGGAGATGCAAGAAGGGCTCTTGACCTACTCAGGGTCGCAGGAGAGCTTGCAGAGAGAGATGGTTCTAAAAGAGTGTTATTAAAGCATATAGACGAAGCAAATAACAAAATTGAAAGAGACAAGATATTAGATGTAGTTAAGACAGAACCGAAACAATTCCAACTTGTTTTACTCTCAATAATCAAGCTTTCAGAAAGCCAAAAAAAAGAGCCAATCTTCACAGGAGATGTTTATAACCTATATCAGGAGGTTTGTAAAACCAACAACACTGAAATTTTAACTCAGAGAAGAGTAGGAGATATTGTTCAAGAATTTGATATGCTGGGAATAATCAATGTAACGGTTATATCTAAAGGAAGGGGCGGGCGTATGAGGGAGATTAAATTGGCGATTAATAATAAAATTATGGAAGAAGTAAAGAAGATAATCAAAGATTCTCTGAATTACAATTAATCTTAATTAAAATTATCGGATTTATAATTATGGATATCGACTCAAAGGAAATTTTAAAATTTTGCCTAGAAAAAGGAATTTTAATCGATAAAGATGTTCTTAGCTTATTTAGTGAGCCGGCAGATTCAGAAACAGCCAAGCTTATTCTGGATAAAGTCGGGCAGCAAACAAAAACGAAAATTATCACCGGGGCTCTTTTTAAGGAAAATAAAGAAAAGATAAACCAAATTTTACTGACTTTGCCTAATGAAAATCAGAAAATTATTGAAAAGCTGAAAATCCAACTGGGATTAAGCATTCAAATCTCGAAAGAAATCTCTGTACAGGCAGAACAAGAACCAGAGATAATCCAAAAATCCTCTTTTTTGCAAGAGATTGAAGGTGTTAAAATTATTTCATCTTACCCTGCATTAGTAAAAAAATTAGAGGTGGGAGATTTTACTAAATATTTTAAGCGCAGGTTTGTTGAAATGAGAAATATTCTGCAGGATAGGAGCGAACTGACTAATCTGGTTTCTATAGATAAAATTTCAGGGAATAGGCAGGGTATTTCCATAATTGGGATGGTTTCCAGCAAGAGATTGACAAAAAACAAAAACCTTTTACTCGAAATGGAGGATTTAACTGGAAAAATTCTTGTGATCGTTAATCAAAATAAACCAGAGTTGTTTAAAAAAGCAGAAGATGCACCTTTAGATGGGGTGTTAGGGATAAAATGTTCTTCTATCAATAAAGAGATGGTCTTTGTTAATGATATCTTTTTCCCCGAGACAATCCTGCTTGAAAGGAAAAAGTCGCCTGTAGAGGAATACTCATTGTTTACCGGGGATTTGCATGTTGGAGGGAAAAACTTTATGGAAGCCAATTTTTTAAAGTTTATAGATTATCTTAACGGCAAGCTTCCAAATACGCCTGAAGTTCAGAAAATAAAATATCTTTTTTTGGTGGGGGATTTAATTGCGGGAGTAGGAATATATCCTGAACAAGAGAAAGATTTAGTTTTGTCTGATGTTGAATCGCAATATGGGCGAGTGGCAGAGCTTCTTGATAAGATAAGAAAAGATATTAAAATAATCATCTCCCCAGGAAATCACGATGCATTGAGGATTATGGAACCACAGCCATTACTTGATGAGAAATATGCCTGGCCGATTTATGAACTTAAAAATGTGATACTCACAGGAAATCCCTCCTATGTTAATATTGCGAAAAAAGAAAATTTCTCTGGTTTTAATGTTTTAACTTATCATGGATATTCTTTTCATTATTATGCGAACAATATTAATTCATTGGTTAAAGAAAAAGCAATACATAAACCTGAACTATTAATGGCTTATCTGCTGAAAAATCGGCACCTTGCGCCAACACATGCATCAACTTTATATTTTCCCTCTGAAACTGATCCTTTTTTGATAAGAACCGCCCCTGATATATTTTTTTCCGGGCATACCCACAAAAGCGCTGTTTCTTATTACAACAATATTTTAACAATTTCGAGCTCTTGTTGGGAAAGCAAAACTGCTTTTCAAGAAAAGATGGGAAATGAGCCGGACTTTTGCAAGGTGCCGATGCTCAATTTAAAAACAGGGGCAATTAAAATTTTAGATTTTGAATAATATGAAAAACAGGAAATTTTTCAATCATGTAAATTTCCACAAAAGTGGGAGGAAATTTCCATAAGATGAAAACAACAAAATTTGTAAAAATTTTGAGCATTCATTTGCTCGGGGGAAAGAAGGAACGCAAATGAAAATACAAAAAATAAAATTAGTGACTTTAGATGTAGATGGGAGCCTGGTAAACTATACGAATGTAGGGAGCAGGTTTCACTCTAGCTGGGATGCTTTAGGTTTTGCATATGGATTAAAAGATATGTGGGATGAAAGGACAAACCAGTTTTACGGAACAGGGGATGATAAAAAATGGGCTGAACTAGACGCTCTTGATTTAAAGGGCCGAGAAGTTAAAAAATGTTTCAAGGTTTTGTACCCTCTTCCTTATACAGAAGGAGCATTGGATTTTGCTAAAAAAAGTAAAGGCAGACTTATTCGGGGGATACTGTCTACATGCATAGACTTAGTGGGCATAAAAGCAAAAGAAGAATTAGATTTGGATTTTGCTTATTGCAATTTTTTGAAGAGGAACAACGGATATTTTAGTGGAGAAGTGGATTATCTTGTTCCTATCGGGAGAAAATCGGAAAGGATAGAAGAAATTTGCAGGAGATTTAATGTTAAACCAAATGAAATTTGTCATATAGGGGATAATGATAATGATATTCCTGTTGGGAAAGAAGTGGGATTGTTTTTAGCTATTAATCCTAAAACAGAATTAATAGTAAAAGAAGTGGGCGGGATAATAAAAAATTTTTATGAATTATCAGAGGTTTTTAATTTAAAATGAAAAAAACAAGAAGTTTTTTGCCTTTAAAATTCAAGAAGAATTTAAAATGAAAATACAAAAATTAAAAATTATGGAAAATAGGCAATTTTCCAAATCATTCAAAACAAAAAGTTTTGAAGATTTTGTCCTTCAAAAACAAGAAGTTTTAGAAGAAACAGGAAATTTATTTAAAATAAGAAATTTTCAAGCATTCATTTTTCAAGGAAGAGTAAATAAAAAATGAACACACAACAATATTTTAAGGATATTGAAACAAAAGTGAAAGTCGCTTATGATACTGCGAATGAAGCAAGGGCTAAAGGATTAGACCCTAAAGATGTGGTAGAAATTCCTCTTGCAAGAAGCCTCGCTGAAAAAGTGGTTGGGCTTATTTCAACAGTTTACCCCCAGATAAATGACCCGAGAATTGTAAAGAGGATTATTGAACTGGAAAAGGAGTATGGCAAGCTAGACCCTGCTGTTTCGCTAAAAATCGCAGAAGAGGTAGCCAAGCAAAAATTTTGTGAGTTTGCCAATTTGCTTGAGGCAATTGAAGCAGGAATAAGGGTGGGTTTTGCTTATGCAACTCTTGGTGTAGTCTCAAGTCCAATAGAAGGATTTACTTCTCTAAAAACAGGGAAGACAAGAGAAGGAAAGGAATATTTCATTGCTTATTTTTCAGGGCCAATAAGGAGTGCAGGCACAACTGCCTCTTGCGTTGTTTTATTAATCATTGACCATTTAAGGGAGGTATTTGGTTTTGCTGAATATGACCCCACTGAAAAAGAAATTAAAAGAACAATCACCGAGTTGTATGATTATCATGAGAGGGTTGCTAATCTTCAGTACCTCCCAACTATTGAGGAAATAGAATTTTTAGCAAAACATCTTTCTATACAAGTTAATGGGGAGCCTTCAAGTGAAAGAGAAGTTTCTAATTATAAAAATTTGGAAAGAGTTGAAACTAATCTTATACGAGGTGGTTTTTGTTTAATTCTTGGGGAGGGTCTAGCACAGAAAGCCCAAAAAGCGTTAAGAATTCTTACCGCCCTAAGAAAAAAGGAATTTAAACTAAGCAGTTGGGATTTTTTAGAAGAATATGTTGAATTGCATAAAAAAAGAGATAAGGGAAAAACAGACGATTCTCCAACTTATATTAAAGATATAGTTGCAGGAAGGCCTATTTTTGGGCATCCATCAAAATCAGGGGGGTTTAGATTTAGGTATGGAAGAAGTAGGGTTGCGGGTTTTAGTGCAGTTTCAGTTCATCCTGCTACAATGGCAATTAGTGATGATTTTATTGCTATCGGGACGCAGTTAAAAATAGAAAAGCCTACAAAAGGATGTGTTGTCAGCGTTTGTGATTCTATTGACGGGCCAATTGTAAAACTTTTCAATGGAAGTGTGAAAAAAATAAACACCCCTGAAGAAGCAAAAAAAATTTATCCAGATGTTGAAGAGATTCTTTATTTAGGGGATATTTTATTTCCATTCAGCGATTTGTCAAATAGAAATCAGGAGCTTATTAAACCAGGGTATGTTGAAGAATGGTGGAAACTTGAATTAAAGGAAAAAGATCCTATATTCACAAAAAATATTGATTGTTTTAAAATTTCATTTGAAGAAGCAATAGAGATAAGCAGGAAATATCAAATCCCTTTGCACCCCAAGTTTATTTTTTATTGGACACAAATTTCTAAGGAAGAATTGGCAGGGCTGATAGATTGGATTAAGCATGCGAAAGTAAGTAAAAAACTAATTTTTCCCTTTAATAAAACAGAACAGGAAAGATTTAAGATGGGTAAAAGAGCACTGGAGCTTTTAGGGGTGGAACATATTGTTACCATCGAGAATGTGGTTTTATCCGAAGAGGATAGCAAAGCATTACTTACAAATTTTGGAGAGGATTATTCGGTTTTAGATAATGAGGGATTTTTACTTACTGAAAATTTTAATGCAAACAAAATAAACACGGAGATTGGTGTTTTGGAGAATATTAATCATTTGTGCAAAACTCGTTTTGGATTTGAGGTAAAAGACAAGGCAGGGGATTTTATCGGGGCAAGAATGGGAAGGCCGGAAAAAGGAAAACTGAGAAAATTAGTTGGAAGCCCGAATGTGCTTTTTCCAGTGGGAAGGGAAGGAGGAAGATTGAGAAGTGTGCAGGCAGCATGTCAAGAAGGAAAAGTCAGGGCAGATTTTCCCATCTATTATTGTGAAAACTGCAAAAAAGACAGAATTTATTTTATATGTGAGGAGTGCGGTAACAAGTGCAGTAAGATGTATTATTGCCCAGAATGTAGGCAGAAATTTTCTAAGGAAGTATGTCCAGAGCATGCGAAAGGGCAATCGTTTTGTTCACAATCAATCGATATAAAACATTATTTTGATAAAGCGAGGGATAAAATTCTGCTCGCAGGGGAAGAAGTTCCTGCTTTAATTAAGGGAGTAAGAGGGACTAGTTCTGCAAATCATCTAATGGAACATCTATCCAAGGGGGTTTTAAGGGCATTGTTTAACCTGCAGGTGAATAAAGATGGTACTATAAGATATGATGCTACTGAATTGCCAATCACTTCTTTTAAACCAAAAGAGATATTTGTAAGCATAGAAAAACTTAAAGAAATAGGGTATGATTTGGATATAGATGGACTGCCTTTGGAAAATGAAAATCAAATCTTAGAGTTAAAACCACATGATATTATTCTTCCTGCTTGCCCTGATTCAAATGATGAAGGGGCAGATGAGGTTTTTATTAAAGTAGCAAACTTTATTGATTTGCTATTAGTTAGGTTTTATGGGTTAAAACCTTTTTATAATATAAGAAAAAGCGAGGATCTTATTGGTCAGCTCGGAGTGTGTATGGCGCCGCATAATTGTGCAGGCGTAATCTGCAGATTTATCGGATTTTCGAAAACACAGGGGCTTCTTGCCTCTCCATATATGCATGCTGCTATGAGGAGGGATTGTTTAGGTTATGATAATTATATTTCAATTAAAGATAAGGGGGGGTGGAGAATTGAAAAAATTGGGGGGCTTGTAGAAAGGTTAGACCCACAAGAAAAAGCAGATGCTTTTGGAACATTAAAGAAGAAAATATCGGATACTTTTGTATGGGGCAATCCAAACAAAGGGAAAATTAGTGAAGTAACAAAACATATACCTACTAATTTTTTAAGGATTTATTTAGAGGATGGGAGAAAGATAGAATTAACAGAAAATCACAAAGTTTATACTAAAGGTATGGTGGGGAAAAAAGCTGTTGAATTGCAACCAGGAGAAAAATTGATTATTAATTATAAAAAGAGAATTCAAGATAAAGAGATTAAAGAGATATTTTTACCCGAGATTTTCAAGGATAGAGATGACATTATGATTCGGGGAATAAAAGATTATTTAAGTAAATTTGAAAGATTAGAGAGCGGCAGTAATTTTTATCAAAGAGACAGCTTTCCAATTAAAATGGTTGAAGAGATTTTAAGCAAATATAATAAAACCCTCCAAAATCTGCCTTCTTATTCCAGAATCGCTGTTAAAAGAGATAATGTTTCTCTTCCTATTAGAATACTTTTAAATGAAGATTTGTTGGAAGTGATGGGATTATACCTTGCAGAGGGGTTTTCAAGAAAAAATGATTCAAAAAAAGGATTTTATCAGATATCCGTCGCATCTATTGATGAAAAACTTAAAAATTTAATTAAGGCTGTTTTTTATTCACATTTTGGCTTGAAACCAAGTGAGAACCATATGGATCATGTAACTTTTTCTTCAAGAATTATTTATGAGTTATTTAAGGATTATTTCAAGTTTGGAGAGAACGCAAAGAATAAAAGAATTCCGGGTTTATTTTTAAATCTGAAAAAAGAAAAACTGGCTGCTTTGTTGAGGGGGTATTATGAGGGGGATGGCAGTGTCAGTTTAAGCGATAATCGCGTTACTTGCGATACTGTGAGTGAGGGTTTAAAGTATGATTTGAGTTTTGTTTTGTCCCGGTTTGATATCTTTACTAAGTTTTATGAATATGAGAAAGAGCCAGGACCACAGGTTAAGCAGTTTTATTTGAGAAAGAACAGGAAAATTCCTTTATTTAAAATTACTAAGATAATCATCCCCTCTAATTTTGTTAAAAGATTTGAAAAGATAGGGTTTATTTCTAAGAGAAAAAAAAGGATTTTAACTGAACTTTGTAAAAAGGTTCCGAGGGGGATGAAAATTGATTTTGATAAGGATTATATTTATCCTAAGATTGTGAAAATTGAAAAGATTGGAAAAAAAGAAAGTTATTGTTTTAATGTCGCAGGAAATCATAATTTTTTTGCTAATGACGTTCTGGTTCATAATTGTGACGGCGACGAAGCTTCAATCATGCTGCTGCTTGATGTTCTTTTAAATTTTTCAAGAGAATTTCTCCCTGGGCACAGGGGGGGAACGCAGGATGCCCCTCTTGTTTTGAACGCAAGGATAGATGCAGGGGAAGTAGATGAGCAAATTTTGGATTTTGAGCTTGTAAGTGAATATCCTCTTGAACTTTATAGGCGGGCAGAATTAAGAAAGCATTCTTCTGAGATTAAAATTTCAGATGTAAAACAAAGAATCAAAGAAGAAAAAGATCCCTTTGTGGATATAAGGCATACTCATGAAACAAGTGATTTTAATGCAGGAGTTTTGTGTTCTAGTTATAAAAAATTGGCGACAATGCAAGAGAAAGTTAAGCATCAAATGGAACTTGTTGAAAAAATAAGGGCTGCTGACACTGCTGATACTGCTAGGTTGATAATTGAAAGGCACTTTATAAGAGATATGAGGGGTAATCTGAGAAAATTCTCTATGCAGCAGTTTAGGTGTGTTGCATGCAATGAGATAATAAGAAGGCCGCCATTATCCGGGGTGTGCCCGAGATGCCAGGGAAAAATAATCTTCACAATCCACGAGGGGGGAATAAAAAAATATTTAGAAATAGCCATGGAAATGGCGGATAAATACAATCTCCCCTCTTATCTGAAACAGAGCATTGAGCTTACAAAGAGGTATATAGATTCTGTTTTTGGAAAGGAGTTAGAACAACAAGAAAATCTCAAGAGGTGGTTTTAGATTTTCTTGGGGCATTCAAAATTTGCATTTTGAACGAAACAGGAAGCACTCGGAAAGTGGCTTTAAATTTTTGGTGCAATCTAAACACACTGAAAATCTCTTTTGTATGAGATAAATCTTTATATACTTGTATAGAATATTTACCAGATGGCTAAAAAAACCAAAATTAAAAGTGTTAAAAAAGAAAGAACTGACCATAAAGAGCCTGGGAGACTTAGGAAATCTGAATTATCACTTAGAAATGCAAGTATAGGTGATTTGATGTATAGATTAGGAGAGATAGGGACTCCTATGGGGATTAATCGAGGGAATTTACAAAGAGATATAGCCACTCGTTTATTTGAGTATTCTCTTAGTTCTGATTCGGCTACAAATTTGCGTGTTAATGATTTAGATTTAATGGCACATTACATTGAAAAGTATCTCCACGAGAGATATGCCTTGATTGATAAAACTAAGAGCTATAAATGCGCATAAAATTTTACTGACTTGAAAAACTCACTAGGTTCTTATAATTGTGATTATAAAGAATTCTGAAAACAAATGCTATTCTCCACAGAATTATCCATCATAATAAACTATTTTCTGCAGTAAAATAAAAATGATAGATTATTTTCTATTATGTCCATAAATCTAAAACCACATTCTTTAGAATGTGGTAATACCTTTAGAGTTTTAGATTTTGGATCATGTCAGGAACAAGGTTCCTGAGCACTGTCAAAATCTTTCAGATTTTGAAGTCCTAAAATTCCAAACAAACCACACCTTAAAGGGTGTGGTAGCACATAGGAATTTTTTGATAATAGAATTTAAAAATTCAATTCTTGTTTGGATTTTATGGCGGGAATTTTTGGAGTGGTTTCGGAAAAAAATTGTATGGAAGATTTATTTCTAGGGACTTTTTATTTGCAACATAGGGCGCAGGATTATTGCGGAATGGCTTGGCAGGATGGCAAAAAGATGAATAATGAAACGCACAGGGGATTGATGAGACAGCAGTTTTCAAAGCAAAAATT
>JAHIEH010000044.1 GCA_018901675.1 Nanobdellota archaeon | reverse complement strand
GGTTGCTGGAGTTTAGCGCTAAGGCAAAAGGAGTTATGTAATTATTTCCAAAACCACTCGTTAAAGAAGAATAAGAGCCCTCTTTAATGCTTAATTTGAGGGTTTTCTTTTTTAATTTTTCAACCTCTTTTTTGTTCATGTTTCAATGAGGGAAAATGCGTTAATAAAAGTTATGAGAATGCAGCTTGCGGGAATTGAACCCGCTTCTAAACCTTGGGAAGGTTTCATTCTGCCGGTAAACTAAAGCTGCATTTTTTTAGCTTTTCATAAGTTTCTTTAAATTGACCTAAGTTTATATCGAGATGTTCTTTACTGCCTAAAACAGTTTCATAGATTGTTATAAAGTTTTTAGCTGGTATTTTGTCGTATTCTTCTGCTTGTATTTGTGCCTCTAAAGCTCCTAAAATTGTTGGAATTTGATGGTCCTTATGAGTATAGACATCTTCCTCGCTAAGGAGTTCTGTCATGAAGTTTTTGCTTTCTCTTTCACATTCCATTCTTAAACATGTATTTTTCAGTTGATAAATTTTTATATAGTGTTATTACTTAAACAAAACATGCCTAGAAAAAGAAAAGAAGAAGTTAATTTAAAAGTATTGGATTTTAAGTCTATACTTGAAGAAGCTGTTGCTTGTAGCAGATTAGGAAGAACAATTGCAAGTTTTGGAGCAACTTTAACAGGTAGAGAAAAACAGAATGCAAAATTAACTTATTTATTGTTAATGTCTGGAAGAGAATTACCTGAAAGAACACCAACTACTTCTCGGATTTCTAAAGAAAGAAAAACCAAAAAATTTTTATATACAGAAGCGGTAAAGTGGTTTACAGAAAATTACCCCAAAGAAGCCCAACCTTTACTTGCTAAATTAAAAGAGACTTATGATGAAACAGAAACAGCAGTTGTCTATGGGGTTCAGCAAGGAAAAGATTTATCAGATGAATATTATATCGCTGTTTTAGTGGATGTTTTAAATATTCCTAAACAAGATGCTGCTGTAATGTATCATGGAACAATTAAGCCACAAATAGAAAGAATGAAACAGGAAGAAGGGCTTGTAAAGCTTGTCATGAAATAAGGCAGTTAGTTTTTTATATCCTTTATCTCTTCTTTTATCATGACAAATAAAAACAAGAAATTTTATGTTACGACTGCAATTGATTATGTAAATGCAAAACCTCATGTGGGGCATGCATTTGAGAAAACCTTAGCAGATGCTATATCAAGATGGCATAGATTAAAGGGAGATGATGTCTTTTTTCTGACTGGTGTGGATGAAAATGCACAAAAAAATGTTCAAGCTGCTGAAAAAGCAGGAATTCCTGTAAAAGAATTTATTGATTTAAACACCAAATCTTTTGTGGAGCTGTGCAAAAAGCTGGATATAAACTATGATGATTTTATCCGGACAACTTCCAAAGAGCATTCTGTTGTTGTTCAAACAATAGTTAAAAAAATAATTGCAAATAAAGATATTTACAAAGCAGAGTACGAAGGTCATTATTGCAATGGTTGCGAAGCTTTTATTACAGAAAAAGAGTTAGTTGATGGAAAATGTCCTGAACATAATGTTAAGCCAGAGTTTAGAAAAGAGGAAGCTTACTTTTTCAGACTTTCAAAATATCAAGATAAATTATTAAAGATAATCCCCCAATATGTCGTGCCAGAGAAAAGGAAAAATGAAGTAGTTGCAAGAGTTAAAGAGGGGTTAAATGACTTATGTATAAGCAGAAAAAATGCAGAATTGGGTATAGATTTTCCAGGAGATAAAAATTTTAAAGTTTATGTTTGGGTTGATGCTTTGATTAATTACCTCTCTGGACTGAAAGGCAAAGAGAAGAAATACTGGCCTGCTGATGTTCATGTTATTGGAAAAGGTATAAACTGGTTTCATTCTGTTATCTGGCCGGCTCTTCTTTTGTCTGCTGGCTATAAGCTGCCTAAAAAACTTCTTGTTCATGGTTATTTAACTTCGGCAGGGGGAAAAATAAGCAAAAGTTTAGGCAATACAATTAATCCATTAGAACTTGCTGAAAAATATTCTGTAGATAGCATAAGGTATTCATTGTTAAGATGCTCTGTTTTTGAGGATTCTGATTTTTCAGAAGAAATTTTAATTTCAAGGCATAACAACGAGCTTGCAGACAAGCTTGGCAATCTTGTTTCAAGAGTTTCTGCTCTTGTTGAGAAATATGGAATTGAAAAATGCAATAATAAACTGCTTAAGAAATTGAAGTTGAAGGAAATTGAAAATAAGATGGGAAACTTTGAAATTGATAAAGCGCTAAATGAGATATTTGCATTTGTTGATAACTGCAATGAGTTTGTTCAGGAGAATAAGCTGTGGGAAATAGGATGCAAGGACAGGGAGAAAAAACTTTATGAATTATCTGACAGCATAAAAGCAGTTGCGATACTTTTATGGCCATTTATCCCAGAAACAAGCGAGAAAATTGCAAAGCAATTTTCTTTTAAAGTAGGGGAGGGAAGTTTTAATGAAATTAAATCTCCATTGAAAATCAGCAAGATTAAAAAAGGCGAGATTTTATTTAATAAGATAAAATAATAAAAAAGAAGAAAAATGATTATTGATGCAAAGATAATTTCTTTGGTAATATTTCTCTTATCCTATATTCTTTTTGTAGCATGGACAAAAAGAAGGATGTATGTCGCTCTTACAGGTGCGGTTCTTCTTATACTCACCGGAACAATTTCAGCTAAAAGTGCGTTTTTTTCAGTTAACTGGAATGTTATGGGTATATTTGTAGGCACTCTTGTTGTTGCAGAAATTTTTATGAGAAGTAAAGTTCCTGCCTATCTTGCAGAGGTTATTGTGGACAAGTCAAGAAATACTGCATGGGCTATACTTCTTATATGCATACTGACAAGTATTATCTCTGCATTTGTTGAGAATGTTGCAACTGTTCTTATTATTGCTCCTGTTGCTTTTTCATTGGCGAAAAAATTGAAGATTAATCCTGTAAACATGATGATTGCAATTGCAATCTCCAGTAATTTGCAAGGAACAGCCACTTTGATAGGGGACCCGCCAAGCATGTTACTGGGAGGATTCGCGAAAATGAATTTCTTGGATTTTTTCTTTTTTCATGGAAAACCGAGCATTTTCTTTGCAGTTGAAATGGGGGCAATAGCTTCTTTTATTTTTTTATACTTCATATTTAGAAATCAAAAAGAGAAAATGAAAATTATTCGCACAGAAAGGATAAAATCCTGGGTTCCAACACTTTTTCTTGTAAGTTTAATAATTCTTCTTGCGCTATCTTCATTTTTTGACACCGATTTTTTATATATTACAGGAGGTTTATGCATGGCATTTGGGGCATTATCTCTGATATGGGAAAAATTTTCAAATAATGGTTCAATTCTCAGAGATATTAAAGAGATGGATTGGGAAACAACTTTCTTTCTTATGGGAATTTTTGTTATTATTGGCAGCATAACTCTTACTGGCTGGATTGGTACTGCATCAAACTTTCTCTCGGGATTTGTCGGTAAGAATTTATTATTGGGGTATGTCTTAATTATTTTAATCTCAGTTTTCTTGTCTGCTTTTATAGATAATGTTCCTTTCCTTGTGGCAATGTTACCTTTAGTAAATTCTATTACAGAAAATATTGGAACCAGCCCCTATCTTTTCCTTTTTGGATTACTTATTGGGACAAGTCTTGGAGGAAACATCACCCCAATAGGAGCATCAGCAAATATAGTTGCATGCGGTCTGCTTAGGAAACATGGTTATCATGTGGGTTTCTGGCATTTTGTTAAGATAGGATTAATATTTACAATTTTAGCAGTTTTGGCATCTTCAATCTTCATTTGGTTTGTCTGGCATTAATTTATTAAATGTCAGTAAGATTAAAAAAGGCGAGATTTTATTTAATAAGATAAAATGAAAATACAAAAATTAGAAATTTTTGCCCTTCAAAAAAAAGAAGTTTTAGAAGAAACAGGAAGTTTTTTGTCTTTTAAACTCAAAGGAGATTTAAAATGAATCGTGAAACAAAGCAGAAAAAAGCCCAGCAATTAGAAAAAAACATTTTGAAATTAACAGTTAGTAATTGCCCTCATCATGGAGAGGTTCTATTTTCATGCATAAATGCTACTTCTAATCCTGGAGATATATATGAGTGCACACGTTGCAGGGGTTATAATCTTTATAATCCTGATAGCCCGAGAGAAATATATAAAATTATTCGGGAGCATGATAGTAAATAATTTGTTCTTAAAATGGACGGCATAGTTAATTTTTCTGATGTCGGAAATTCTCACAAAAATAGAATTTCTGAACAGCCAGAAAACTCGAGGAAAGAGCAGATAAGTTTTCCGGACTGGGAAAAAATAGATTTGCGAGTTGGTAAAATTGTAAAAGCAGAAGATATTGAAAATGCTGACAAGCTTTACAAACTTACAATTGATTTGGGAAAAGAAATTGGTAAGAGGGTTGTTTGTTCTGGAATTAAACAGCATTATAACAAAGATGAACTGAAAGGCAAAAAAATAATTCTTTTTGTTAACTTAGCTCCAAGAAAAATGAAAGGCATAGAAAGCCAGGGCATGATTTTGGCTGCTGTAAATGAAGACGAAAGCAAGGTTGTGTTAATCCAACCTGATAAAGATATCGAACTTGGAAGCAGTGTAAGATGATGATAATTAAATATTTTCTAATCTTTCTATTCTGAATCTTTTATTTGCGGTATCTCCCAGTTTTTTTACTGGAGTTTTTTCCAGAAACTTAGAAAGTGCATCTATAAATTCTGCCTGATTCCTGCAACAATGTGATTCAATAGAATAACATTGAACTGGTTTGTCGTATCTTTTTTTTGCTACTGGCAGTTCAATCTTGTTTAGAACAATTTGATAGCCTCCATTAAATAAAACATATGCTTTTTGTGATGATTTTTCCCCTCGTCCGAAAATGGATTGTATTTTTTGTAGATAGTTTACCATTTTTTAAAAATTGAATTTTTGAATTAAATGTTTATTAAAGTAGAGTATATAAATTTTTGGCTGCACTCGCGAGTTACAGAGAATTGTGTATGATGCCCCCCTATTTCTTGCAATTCTCTGTCTGTACAATTGCTAAGAAAGGAGCTATAAGCCATGCAATTGTCCAGAAGATAAAATCTATCTTAACCCTATCCCTTTAAGAATTCTTTTAAACAAACTTTCAACATCTTTGCTTGAATCATAAGAAACGCCGATTATTTTTGATGCAATTTCCTTATAAGCCCTTGACGCATTGCTTTTTGGGTGGCTGTGGATAACTGCATTCTTTTTTCTTAAAGACTCCTGAACCGCGATGTCTTCTGGAACCATGCCAAGTATAGGAACTTCCAACATCTCTTTTACAGTTTCTGGCCCTATTTCGATATCATTTTTTTTAACTCTTGTGACTATCACTCCAAGTATTACTTTATTCATTTCTTCTGCAACTTTTATTGCTTTTAGAGCATCAGTCAAGGCAGGCATTTCAGGGTTAGTCACAATTATAATCTCATCCGCTAGATTCATTGTTGCAACAGCTTCATCGCCAAGTCCCGCAGAGCTGTCGACTATCACATATGGGGAGATTTTCTTAAACTCTTTTTTAAAGTCCCCTATCCTTTCTGGTTTTATCTTTTTAAGTTCCTTTACAGATAAAGATGAAGGAATGATTTTCAGTCCTGATTCATGCTCATACACTGCTTCAAAAGGCTCGGCTTTATTGCATAATACATGATTTAAATTTACAGGCACTTCGGGAGAGCCCAGATGCAGTCCGATATTTGGAGTGGTAAGGTTTCCATCAATTATCAATACATCTTTTCCGAAGTAGTTTATAGCTGCACCTAAGTTTATCGCAGTGGTTGTTTTGCCCACACCGCCCTTTCCTGATGTTATAACAATAAGTCTTGACATTTTATCTTAATACTCTTAGAAGCCTTGAATCTTCTATTTAAGATGAAAGAAATTGCTTAACTGAACTTATAAATTTTTCTAATCTGGCTGCATACTCTTTTAGCTTCTCCAAGTTGATATTCACTTCTTTTCCTTGGTATTCCACTTTCAAATTCACATTTTTCCTGAACTCCCCAATTCTCTCTCTTTTCAGTTCTTCTATCTTTCTAAACATCTCATACATCTCTATCACCTGCAAAAAATTCTCGTCTTTTTTGAATAGCAATCTAACTTTCTCTATTTTGCTTATAGGATTTGTGGGGATAGAAGAAATTTTTTTCTTTTGTTTAGCGTGTTTTAAAGCTCTGTCTATACTTACTTGTATCATACGTCTCCATCGGAGAATAAGGTTCATAATAACATCACAAGTTTTTGTGTATTTCAAACTTACATAAAGCAGATGGTCTGCGCTGATTTTTTCTTGAATTATCTCTTCCATTCTTAAAACTAAATAAAAATTTACCCCTAAAAGTATACTATATCAGAAAAACCATGTTTTTATATTTTTCTTAAATGTTTTTCTTTAGAGTTTCCTGAGTTTTTCTTAAAATACTCTTACTCATGAGTAAGAATTCTTTTGCTTTATCCAAAGTTATCGTCTCTGGCTTTAAATTTTCTGATAATATTATCACTTTCTCGTCCCTCACAAATTCAAATGGGGATTTTTTGTGTTTTTCAGCGAGGTTGATTAAATTGGTGATAGATTTAATTTCTTGTTCATTCATTCGATATCTTGGGGCGCATTTCTCGATAAATACCCTTAAATT
>JAHIEH010000043.1 GCA_018901675.1 Nanobdellota archaeon | reverse complement strand
CATATATTGTCTAGATATGCAAACTGTGATCCAAATGCTCCAACTTATTGGACGAGCGAATTTATTATAGGTTATTTATATAAAACCCAACAAACAGGAACTTATAGATTAGACCGATGCTGGAGTGAAGCAAGAAAAGAGCATTTCACTTCTAAAAATTGTTCAGCAGAAGGTGGAATTCTTAATGATGTTTTGGGGTATGCTTATTCTTCTAGCCAGACAAATACTCAGGCTGTTTATCGATGTTATTGGTCAGAAAAGAAAGATTATTTTGACTCTTTACAGAGCAACTGCGACGGATATATTGTTAATTCAACTTTAGGCTGGTTTTTGAGGACAAATGAAGGATGCCCTGCAGGTTATAACCTAATTGCTTCTTTATCATCAAGCACAAATGCTTATTTGTCAAACAATTCAAATTATCTTAATAAAATATGCTGCAATACTCCTGTCTGTGGCAATGGAGTTAAAGAAACAGGGGAAGGATGTGATGATAGCAATGTTGTGGGTGGAGATGGATGCTCTTTGACATGTGCTGTGGAAGAGGGGTATACTTGTTCAGGACAGCCAAGTGTTTGCACAAGAACAGCTCCTGTTTGCGGGAATGGCATTGTAGAAAGCGGAGAAGATGAAGAAGAAGAGTGTGATGATGGCAATATTGTTTCTGGGGATGGCTGTTCAAGTGTGTGTACTATTGAATTATGCACACCGACAGTTTGTAATGCAGATTTGAATAATGATAGATGTGGAGACTGGACTGACCCTGTTTGCGGGGATGTTGATTGTGGTAATTGCCCAATTGGACAAACTTGTGATGCTACTGACAAAATTTGTGTTGATGATAATGTTATATGGACATGTGAAGATTATGAAGATGATGAGGATGCTTGTGAAAGTGATGAGGAATTAATAGAATTAGTTGGCGGGATATACACTGATACTGAGGATGGTTGCGATAAACAAAATGTTAGAAAATGTGTGTGGGATGATGTAGATAACTGCACCTTAGGAGCGGTTGTTGAAAGTCTTGAGACTGAAGGTGTAGATGGATGTGAAGATATTACAGAGGTTTCTACCTGCAGATGGAGTGAAACAGTAATAGGAGATTGCAGCACAGCAGAGGGGGTTATTGAAAAAACATTTATAATAATTGAAGGGGACAGTGAAGAATGTGCATTGGATGCAGAGACACTTCCATGCCCGTCTTCATTAAGACTTCCGTTTTTTGGATTTTATAATGTAATAACATCATTAATCTCAATTTCACTAATCTATGTTGTTTTGATATTGAGGAAAAAGGGATAGATGAGACTAATGGATTAATGAGGGGAGAAGATAATTGAATTAAAAATTACGGCGAGATATTAATTAAATCAAATAAATTAGTCTAGAATATAAAAGAGGAAAAAGATGAAATTAAAATATGTATCTATATGCTTATTATTAGCAGTTTTAATTCTAATTTTTTCAAGCATTGCTTCTGCAGAAGTTCGTATTGGAAAAGTATCTCATGAAATTGAAACAGAATATGGGATAGGTAACAATATAAAGGGATGGATAAACATAAGCCTAAAAGACGAACCTGCTAAATCTCTTTTTGAAACCAGCGAGGGGGACTCAATAACATTAATTGAACTTTTAGAATTAAGCCCGGATTATGATTACAACTGCACACCTGTTGACTGCGAGAGCGCTTACTCTGGGAGCAATGGAGAAACAACAAAAACTTTCAGTTTAGAGCCAGGAAAATCAAAAATAATTGGACTGAAGTTAGCAGGAAGCATTTCTGAAATTTCTTCTATAAAGTTTAATGTAACAAGTGATGCACTGCCTTCCTGCACAAATCAATTAAAAATAGATTTTTTTAATGATAATAAAACAGATTTTAAGAATAACAAATCTTTAGGAAGTGCAAGCTCCATTTGCGCAAATAAACAATATGGATGTTTTATACCTGGGTCAGAAAATGGGGAGTTTGATATTATAACAAATGAAAATGACTATCGTTATTGCCAGAGAATGAGATTGCCTGAATCTGCGGGTTTTAAACTGGGCGCCTGGGTTAAAAAAATAAGCGGCTCCAAGAATTTGAAAATGTCATTATATTCTGAAGAGGAAGAGGAAATTGATACAGAATGCACTCTGCCTGAAGCTTCAACTGCAGGGGGGGAAATTTTCTGTGAATTGAATTATACTACTTCAAAAAGAGCAGATTATTATGTTTGCATTCATTCAAGCAGTGGAGACGGGCAATACCAAATAAGAGGGGAGGGTGATCCTGCAATAAAATGCGGTTTTTATGGAGACCCTGCAGAATATGCAGAAGATGAAACTGCGGCTTATCAAATTTTTGCAATTGGAAAAGGTTTTGATGCTTTTGGAAAGATGGAAATAAATAATGCCTTTCAAGATGGAAGTTCTCTTAATGAAATTATCTCAGATTATATATTTACTAAATATAATGGAGATTGTTCAGCAGGATGCATTATCCCGATAAATTTCAGCTCTGGAAAAACTCAAACAATAAATATCTCTAATTTAGCATTAAGATATGAGAAAAGAGGAGTAGGGTTAATCACCTCCAATCAATTTTATGACATTGTAGAGAGCAATGTAAAAGTAAGCTCGAAGTTTCAAAAATTACAATTAGATTCCGCAAATTTCTCTGTTCCAAGCAGTGTTGGGGATGAAGATTTTGAACTAAGTCTTGATGGCGAAAGAATATTTTTGGAGGAAATTTCAGTTGAGAAAGTCAGCAAAATTGATTATCTAAGCCCCACTATGACTTCTGCGGCAATTCCAACAGAATTTAGGGTTAATGTATCTGCACAGGGAACAAATGTAACCCAATATGACTGGGCTTTTGGCGATGGTGAAAACACAACAACTGCTGTAAACAAAATAACTCACACTTATAATGAAATAGGCACTTATGAGTTAAAAGTCACGGTAACTCATTCCAATTTACTCACCACTTCAAGAATATTCAGTATAATTGTAGGCTCGCCGAAAGATGCAGTAAATGCCACGCTAAAAAGAAAATTGGATGATTTGAGCAGGGCAAAGGCACAGATAAAAAGCTTAACTTCAGTTTATCAGACAGCTCTAGAAAATGCAATAAATTTTACAGCTTCAGAGGATAAAATAACAGAACTCCAGAGAGCGTATATAGAAGCTGCAAGTGATGATGATTACATAACAATTATGAATGATTTAATGGAATTAAAAATTCCCAAGTCAATTATTGTAAGCAAAAGCGCCGTATCCATTTCTTTTTATTCAAGGGGGGAGAATATAGACTTAGCGACTCTTAAAGAAATAAGCGGGAGCAGTGTAAACTACAGCCAAAATGAAGATGAATACATTAATGCAATTCTTGACTGGGATAATAAAAATTTAAATGTAAAAATGGATTACAAAGAATTTTCATCTGTTCTTGAACATTCAAGCGAGCCGATTTTGAATGTTTTTGAATTTGCTATAACAAAGAAACAAGATTTTGAAGGAGATATTTATTTTCTAATCCCAAAATCAGAAAGTTTAAAATTTATTGGAAGTTATTCTGAGCAAGAAAAAAATGATTTTATGTATCTAAAGATTCCAAGTTCTGGGAAAATTGTCTTTTCCACCAGCGAAAATGTGGAGTTCAAAGATATTCCCGCAGTTGTCTCACCATCTCTGACTAAACTTTCGGTAAGCAGACCAACTGCACAAGCAGAAAAATCTTCATGGACAAAACCAATAATCATAATATTTTTGATATTGGCTATAGGGCTGGTCGTCTATTTGATATTGCAAGAGTGGTACAAAAGAAAATATGAAACCTATCTATTTAAAGATAGAAACAAACTTTTTAATCTTCTTACTTATATAAACAACTCTAAAAATAAAGGGATGAGCGAGGGGGAGATTATAAATAATTTAAAGAAAGTTGGATGGAATTCCGAGCAGATAAAATATGCGATGAAGAAGTATTCCGGAAGAAGAACGGGCATGATGGAAATTATCCCATTAGACAAAATTAAATTAGGAAAGGGGCAATAATACCTAAAGAGCATATTCAACCACAGAAAAATTTAATAAACCTCTTTGACAATCTTTTAATACATTAAAAAATTTAAAATATGGTGAAAATAATAACTAACTTTTTTAAGAGAATCTTCTCAACTATATTCAAAAGCAAAAAAGAAGTAAAACTTGGCTTTTATGGGCCCCCTAATGCCGGCAAAACTTCTCTTGCAAACAGAATATGCAAAGACTTCACAGGAGAGGAGATAGGAACAGTCAGCAAAATTCCCCATGAAACAAGGAGTGTGCAGTTTAAGGAAAAAGTTGAAATAGATTACAAAGGGAAAAAAATGACTTTTAAACTTGTAGACACGCCAGGAATTGCGACAAAAATTGATTATGAAGATTTTTTGAAATTTAAGCTGAAAAAGAAGGATGCTAAAAAGAGAGCAAAAGAAGCGACCCAGGGAGTTGTAGAATCAATAAAATGGATTGAAGATATGGATATGGTTGTTGTTGTGCTGGATGCAACACAAAATCCGTATAATCAAGTGAATATCACAATCATCGGGAATTTAGTTGCAAGAAAAATCCCTGTTTTGATTGCTGCGAATAAAGTTGACTTGGCAAAAGCGGATGTTAAAAAGATAGAGGCTGCATTTCCAGAGTATGATGTTGTCGGGATTTCAGCAAGGTTTGGGGATAATCTTGAAGAGTTTTATGAATCAATCTTCAAGTTGAGCAAAAAAGTATAAATTAAAAAAAGCGAGATGATAAAATAAGATGGTTAAGGAAAAAAGAGGCAGAAATTTAGGGAGAATTAAAGGATTTTCAATAGAATTTCTCCCTTATTCTGAAATCAGAGAGCTGGACAGCAACCAGAGAATAAAGAAAATACTGGGGATAGTTCTGGGAAACAATATTTTAATTCTCCAGGGAAGACTCTCTGCAGATGAAGAAACCCGGCTTATCGGGGATACAATGGTGATGATTGACCATATAAAAAATTTTAAGGGGATAGAACTCGCAGTGATTTCAGGAAACGGCAACAGCGGAATATATGATCAAATGAAATACGGCCTTGCAAACCTCCTTACAGGAGGAGATGTAAATGCCATAACAATTATAGGGCCTGCAACAATAGTAAAAGAGATGAAAAGAAACCCTAAGAAAATTGAGCTGCTGCTCAAGGGGTGATTATATTTTCGATTAATATAAAGTTTATAAACTCTATTTTTATAATAAAATTATGTTAAGAAATTTAGTTGAAGGATATAGCCTAAGCAAAGAAGTAGGGAATATAGCAAGTAGATTTAATTTTGATATAAATAAGGTAAATGAAGAATTTATGGACGGGGATTCAACCTTAAGTACAGAAGAAAGAGAGATTCTTACAAAATTTGCTAATTATAATTATTCTTGTCCTTTTATGTCTCAAGTAGGGATTCAAACATATATGCTTACCCATCCGATAGAAACATGTAGAATTACAGGGTCTATTCGCTACTAATGTAATCTTATAGTGAGATAAATATTAGTAGATGAAGAAATAAGATTATGGTTTTGCTCCTATGATAAGGATGTATATCAACAATAGAATTAAAATAAATGGCCAATACTTTTTTATCCAATCTGTTAAATTCATTTTTTATTTATCCCTCTTTTGAGGATATATAAGAATAT
>JAHIEH010000042.1 GCA_018901675.1 Nanobdellota archaeon | reverse complement strand
CACCCTCAATTATTTTTATCGACGAGATAGACGCAATCGCGCCAAAAAGAGAAGAGGTCGGCGGAGAGGTGGAGAGAAGAGTTGTCTCCCAATTGCTGACTATGATGGATGGTCTGCAGGCAAGAGGTAAGGTGATAGTTATTGCAGCAACAAATAGAGTTAATGCGATTGATCCTGCTTTAAGAAGACCTGGAAGATTTGACAGAGAGGTTCAGCTTTCAGTTCCAGATAAATTCGGAAGAAAATCAATTTTGCAGATTCACACAAGAGGAATGCCTCTGACAAAAGATGTTGACCTTGATGAAATTGCATCAAAAACTCACGGCTTTGTCGGAGCAGACCTTTCAGCACTTGCAAAAGAAGCAGCAATGTCTGTTTTAAGAAGATTGCTTCCAAAATTAAAATTAGAAGAAGAAACAGAAATCCCCCAAAAAGTTTTAGAAGAACTTAAAATTACAAAAAAGGATTTTGAAGAATCAATGAAAGTTGTCCGCCCTTCTGCAATGAGGGAAGTTCTTGTTGAAACACCGAATGTAAAATGGGATGATGTCGGCGGGATTGAAGGAGTTAAAGAAGAATTAAGAGAAGCAGTTGAATGGCCGCTGAAATATCAAGAATCTTTTACAAGAATGGGTATCAAACCCCCTAAGGGAGTTTTATTATATGGACCTCCTGGAACAGGAAAAACTTTATTAGCAAAAGCAGTTGCAAATGAATCAGAAGCTAACTTTATCCAAGTTAAAGGCCCTTCTTTATTATCAATGTGGGTCGGGAAATCAGAAGAGGGAGTTAGAAAAGTTTTTGAAAGAGCCAGACAGGTTGCACCCTGTATTATCTTTTTTGATGAAATTGATGCTCTTGCAAGCAAGAGAGGGCTTTATACAGGGGGCTCGCGAGTTACAGAATCTGTTTTAAATCAAATGCTCGCAGAAATGGATGGGATTGAGGGGCTGTCAAATGTGATTGTGATTGGCGCGACTAATCGTCCTGATATGCTTGACAGCGCACTAATGAGGCCTGGAAGATTTGACAGGATTGTTTCAGTTCCAGTTCCTGATGAACAAGGCAGATTAAAGATTTTCGAAATTCACACAAAAGCAATGCCTCTTGACAAAGATGTTAATTTGAAAAATCTTGCAAAACAATCCGATGGATTTACAGGTGCAGACATAGAGTCATTAGTAAGAGAAGCAGCAATGCTCGCTCTGAGAGAAAACAAACAAGCAAAGATAGTCAAAAAAAGACACTTTGAAAAAGCAATGGAAAAAGTTATGCCTTCAGTCAGCAAAGGAGATGCTGAGAAATACAAGCAGATTGAACAGCAGTATCTCAGAAGTGCAAGAGCAGCCTTGGCTCCACCAGTTAGTTATACTGGTTGATTTTTTTGAAAAAGCTTGTTTGCAAAGAATGCAGGAGGTTTGTTGTTGGGGGGTTTGTGGGAATGGTTAAAAATGGGAACTAGTGAAATAGGCTCTGTCCGATAACTAACCGAAAAATAAATGTAGCCTTTAATCTTTTTTAATTTATGCAAAATCAAAAAGAGGCTACAGATAAATACACTCAAGAAGGATATTTATATTTTTCCTTTGACTTTCTCCAAAATTGGAATAATGAATTAGAGAAAGTCAACAAAAAGAAAAATGGAAAACATTATGAGTATCCCGACTCGATGATTAGGTGTTGCTCAAAAATAAAATTTGCATTTCAAACTGGTTGGAGGCAAGTTGTCGGGATCTTATCTTCTTTAAAAAAATGGATTCCAATTCCAAGAGTTCCACGAAAATCTCAAATGAGTTTGAGATTTAATCAACTTGATTTTGATTATCAAGAAACTCTTGTTAAAACTAAAAAACAAAATGTTGCACTTGATTCGTCGGGAATTAAACTTCGTTTTTCTGGACAATGGGTTCGGGAAAAACATCTGGAGAAAAAACCTTTTTTGAAAATTCACGTCGCTATTAATACAAAAACCAATCAAGCGGTTGCAATGAAAATAACAGAAGATTTTGTTAGTGATGTTTCACAAGCAAGAAAACTTTTGAAACAATCAAATAAAATTTCAAAAGTTGAAAAAGGATTTATGGATGGAGCTTATGATGAAATCGCATTGTGGAAATGGTGCGAGGAAAAAAAGATTGAACCTTTTATCAGGCTTAGAAAAAACGCGAAACAAAATGGGTTGAGTTTAAGAGCAGAGCAGTCAAGAAGAATGCATGAAATTGGTTTTGATGAATGGATGAAAGAAAGAGGCATGGGGGAAAGAGAGCCAGTAGAATGTTGGTATTCTGTTTTCAAAAGAAGATTCGGAGAATTTTTCATGTGTCGTATTGAAAAAAATATGATTCAGGAAATTAAGTTCAAAACAATGTTATGTAACCAATTAATTTTAAATTAATTTTTTATTTTAATGGCTTATCGGACAGAGCCCACAAATCTACATTAGTGAGTTAGCAGATTGTAGAAGGGCTTAAAAGTAGAATTTAAATAAGTAGGTTTCTTTGGGGTTTTTATGGATAAGGAAACAGCAAAACAAGAAGTAGAAAAGATAGTTAAGAAATTTTTTGCAATACCTAAAAAAGAACTTGAT
>JAHIEH010000041.1 GCA_018901675.1 Nanobdellota archaeon | reverse complement strand
TGCCAAAAAATAAAGCAAAAGGAAGCAAAGCAGAAAGAGAATTATTCCAGAAATTTGTTGAGAATAACTGGAGAGCTGTGAGAGTTGCTGGAAGCGGAGTTATGGAAAATGCTGAGTGCGACTTAATTGCAGGCAAGAGAGGAAAAAAATATGCAATTGAAGTTAAGTCAAGCAAAAAACCAGTCAAGTACATAACAAAAAGCCAAATAGAGAGTTTTATGGTTTTCTGCGAAATTTTTGACTTAACTCCTGTAATCGCATTAAGATTTAACAGAGAAGGATGGATTTTTCTTCACCCATCACAATTAAGAGATTCAGGAAATAATTGGGCGGTAACTTTAGTGGAAGCAAGGGAAAAAGGCAAGAAATTTGCACAGTTTTTTGAATAGTAAAATTTATGTATTAGATATTCTTAAGTAAATTATGGTAGATAAAGAAAATGGGAAACACTAAAAAACTATTGGTTTTTGGTGCCCCGAAAACTCGAAGTTTTCGAGGTTTTCTAATCTCCCATTTTAAGGAAATTAATATAAAATGGTAGATAAAACTGCATTGTTTTGGAAAAAAGTGGGCAAAGAAAAAGCAGTTCAATGCCAGTTATGCCCCCATTATTGCATTATTGGAAATGGGGAAGCTGGAAAATGCAGGGCAAGGCAGAATGTTAATGGAAAGTTAATAAGTTTGGTTTATGGAAAGCCTGTTTCTGTTGCAATAGACCCAATTGAAAAAAAGCCATTGTATCATTTTCTTCCAGGAGAAAAAACATTCAGTTTTGGGACAGTTGGATGCAACTTAAAATGCTTGAATTGCCAAAATGCAGGAATAAGCCAAGCAAGTCCAGAAAACTTTAAAATAAAGGCAATAAATCCTACAGAAATTGTTAAAGAAGCTTTAAAGAACAAAACAAAAATTATCTCCTACACTTACACAGAACCAACTGTTTTTTATGAATATGTTCTTGATATCAGTAAAATTGCAAAAAATCAAAAAAAAGATGGCATGAAAAATGTAATTGTCAGCAATGGTTTTATTAATGAAAAACCTCTGAAAGAATGGTGCAAGATTATTGATGGTGCTAACATAGATTTGAAAAGCATAAGCGAGGATTTTTATGAAAGAATATGCGAGGGAAAACTTAATCCTGTTTTAGAAACAATCAAAACTCTTAGAAAAAAGAAAATTTGGGTTGAGATAACAAACTTGGTAATTCCAGGAGTGAATGACTCGCTCTATGACATAAGAAAACTAATCTCTTGGGTGATAGAAAATATTGGTGTTGATGTTCCTTTGCACTTTTCAGCATTTTATCCCTGCTATAAAATGGATTACAAACAGCCAACAGACCCAGAATTGCTAAAAAAAGCAAGAAAAATTGCGATGGAACAGGGATTAAGGTATGTTTATACAGGCAATATTCTGGATGATGAAGGAAACAATACTTACTGCCCAAGATGTAAAAAGGCAGTGATAATAAGACATGGGTTTGAGATTATATCAAATAAAATAAAAGACGGAAAATGTTCGTGCGGGGAAAAAATTGCAGGGGTTTGGGAATAATCTTCCTACTTATTTTATTATTCCCGATTATCTCCTCAATAAAGATAAATGAAGTTGAATTAAATCCTGAAGGAAGTGATACTAGAAATGAGTGGATTGAATTTTACAGCAAAGAAGAAGCCAGTTTAAATGAATACAAAATAAAAAATAATGACGGAGAGGAAATAATGTCTAATGAAAGCGGGGTTTTTTCTGGATATTATGTTTACATCTTTGAAAAACAATGGCTTGATAATTCTAATGAAAAAGTTTATCTTTACAAAGGCAATGAGTTAGTTGATGAAACGACTTTGTTAAGCGATAGCAAAAACAATAACTTTACATGGAGCTATTGTTCTGACTGGGTTTTTGTTAAAGGAACAAAGGGAAAAGAAAATGAGTGCGGAAATGCAATAGAAAAATCAAACTCCACAAAAGAAACAACAGCAGAAATAACACCTGAAGAAAACGAAAAGGATACAGAAATAGATTATGAATCCAGCAGTGGGAAAGGGATTGATGAAATTAAAGAAACAAGCATTACAGCCAATGCAATAAAAAGCCAAGATTATCAAAAAATAGAGGTTATAAAACTTAATTCAAAAGATATAAAAACCAATGAAAACACTTCAAATTTAGACAAACAAAAGATTGCAATTTACGGGTTTGTTGTTTTTTGTATTTTGCTGGCATTGTTATTTACACAGAAAAAATGGATAGAGAAAAAGAAACAAGGGGAATTCGAGCAATACTGATAATAGAAGTCCTAGGCAAGCCTGCAGAGCATTTAACTCAAACACTGCAAAACCTGATAAAGAATATTGAAGAAGAGCCAAAAGTCCAAGTGATTGAACAAAAAATAAACGAGCCTATTTTGATAAAAGACCAGAAAAATTTCTATACAAGCTTTGCAGAAATTGAAGTTGAAGTTGAGGAAATTCTCTATTTAGCGGTTCTTATGTTTAAGTATATGCCTGCCCACATAGAAATTATCAACCCTGAATTGATAGCCCTAACAAATAATGGATGGAATGACATTCTAAATGAATTAACAAGAAGGCTTCATGGATATGAAGAAATTGCAAGAATAATACAAGCTGAAAGAGGAATCCTTGAAAAAAGATTGAAAGAAGTTTTAAGCCCGCAGCAAATAGAAAATTTGTTTGCTAAAAGGGAAGAAGAAATTAAGGAAAAAAGCACAAAGAAAAAATCTAAGAAAAAATAATTTTATCAGCGCGAAAATTATTTTTTCTCGCCAATTTTTGACAAATCAACTATACTTTTTACTCCCTTGTATTTTTTCGAATAAAACCAATAAGCTGCAATAACTACCAAAACAAGCAGACACCACCCTATGATTTGGGTATAAGAACCGCTTCCCTGCTCTTTGCACTCCCCATTGCAACAATTAGGGCTGTTAGCCTCTATTTTTTCTCCAGTGCAGGTTTCATTCTGCTTACAGATTTTCCCATTTAATTCTAAACAGGTTTTAAACAAAAAGTCACCAGAAGATTCATTTTCTCCTGGCAAAGGCAGGTAATCCTTCAGAAATTTTGCAGTTATAGGAAGATAAAAAGTTTCATCTCCTATTTTAGCAGTTATTTCTCCCTGTAGAGTTTTCTCATCCTGCAGGGAAGAAACGAGAATTCCTACTTTTTTGCTGGATTCTCCTTCCAACTTGTCAACTTCATTTCTTGAAAGAAGGAAATAAGATTTTAAGCTGTCTGAAAGTTCCAAACTTATATTGTTTAATTCTTTTTTTCCTGTGTTTTGAATATTAATTATCTTTGTTATGTTAGAATCAGTAGACATAGAAAAATCCAGCCCTACTGGGCTGAATTTAAATCTGCCTTCTTCAATTGAAACAGATTGATTGATTATTACATATACAGGAATTTCATATTTTGAGTTTTCACTGCTTAACTCTATTGTTTTAAAGGCAGTTTTGTTAAAATCATTTGTTTTAAAATTTATTTTCTTTAACTCCCCTGACTTTAGTGTTAGAGATGTCTCATTTGTTTCTAAGCCTGATGAAGAGCCAAACAAAGCCTGAAAAAAACCTGTGCTTTCTTCACTCGTTTGAGAAGAGCTTGTTTTTATGTTTACACTTATCTGCTTGTCTTGCATGTTTTGCAGTGTTAGAAAAAAATCACCTTTGGTTACAACAAATCCGGGATTCACATTAAAATCAGCAATTTTATCAGTGATGGTAAAATTTTTTGTTAAATCTCCTTCAATTGTTTCACTGCCTCTTAAGTATTTGACATCTTTTATCAATAAAGAGTAATTAGCATTTTTTTGGGGGAGGACAGCATAAATATAATAATCGTCCTGGACTTTTGTTGAATCAAAAACCATCGGGATAGCTACATGACCACGATAGAAAATTATGTTGTCTTTTAGAATCGGCTCAAGAAAATTCCCTGAAACCTTTGCAATTAAAGTTTCTCCCTGGCCGAATTCTGTTTTTACACTGAACTCTATTGAGGAGATAATCGGCAGAACTAACATTAAAAAAATCAGCAAAATTGGAAAACTCTTTTTCATATATTCTTCAAGAAAAGGGAGTTAATAAATTTTGTTTTTAGGGGGGATTGGGGCAGATTTTTACATTTTTTATAATTTGAGTTAGAATATCTTTTATTCAAATTCATTCCATTTAGCTATATGTGCTTGTTCAGCTTCTAAATTTGCACTTTGAAATTTTTGGCATTCTTCATCTTCATAAGTGGAATAGCTTTGTTCTTTTCTGTCTTGTATATGTTTTTTGAGTTGTACCCGCTCAGAACGAGAGACAATTAAAAAATCGCCTGGACTGCCTGCTCTAATCCATTTACTATAAGGTTTATTTGAGTTTTTATCAATAATCTCATAATAAACCTGGCCCATAGGAGAATCAGCGATTAAATTACCAATAGTTTTTCCAGGATAGTTGTTTTCGACAATTTCCTTTATCTCTAATCTTTTCGCAATTGCTTCTGGAATTCCCCTATAATGACTTTGAAGTGGTACATCTTCTTTCATAGTCCCAGTCATAACAGTGGCAATATCATTAGGTTGGTATTTTTTGTCACTTTCTTCAGAAGTTGAATCTGAGAATAACTTTGCATTTTGTTCCAATTTTTCTAGACTATCTAAAGTCATAAAGTCACTTTTACGAAAAATTAAAAGATAGTAATTTGTATCCCCAAAACTATTATAAACAAGATAATCTCCAACATATGTCCAATTAAAAGGAGGGTTATTTCTATGGACTTGGTCAGATGCAACAGACTTAGCTAATTCTAATGAGACAGGAGTTTCTCTTGTTTCTTCTATCTTACATGCTCCGAAATTAAGATTAATAGAATCATTATTAGAAATAATTAATATTCCTACAATTGAAAAAACAATTATTAAAATTATCGTGATTAAAATAATTTTTCTCATATTAATTATAAATTTTATTTCCCAATCTCTTTCAGCTTTTTCAGAACTTCAGAAAAATCACTTTCTTCTTTTGATTTTGGCTTTGCTGAAGGAATAAGCCTTCTCACTTGCTGCATTTGCTGAGGAAGAATTCTTCTTGGCATTATTCTCTGCGGAAATCCCCCTGATGGAGGCATTCTTGGCCCAGGCCAGTTAGCTGCACTTCCTGAAGGCGCTCCAGATGAAGAAGATTTTTTAAACATAGACTTTAACCTAAACCAGTAAGGCCTTAGCTTTTCCCTGAAAATTATTCCAAGTATTACTAAAATTATTAATACAGAAAATAAAATAATCCAGAGATAATTTATACCTGGAGTTTTTTTAATACAGCAAATATCTGTACCAGAATCTCCACAATCAAACTCTGTTTGTTCTTCATCATCCCCGCAACTATAAATGCAGGTTCCATCATTAGTAACACATTCAGTAGGTGGAGGAGTTGGAATAGTTTGACAGGTGCCTAAGCTACAGCAGGTTTGCCCTGTGGATAAATCAGAAGCAGTAATTGATGTTCCTGAACATTGCTGATTAGAATTGCAGATTGTACCAGCTTTACTTAAACAAGTTTGAACAGGAGCTTGTTTGCTACAGCATTTAGATGTTCCTGCACAATCATATTGTTCTAAAATAGTTCCGCTAACTTCTGCACTTGTGCAAGTGAAAGAAGATATACAATAACCTGCTCCCTCGCAATTCATAGATGGGCTTGGGCCTATAGTTGTTTTTGGCCATCCAGCATACAAAATAAATGCAGTGTTTCTTATATTCCCTTTCCAGCATCCATCATTATCCTGCACAGATAAAAGCCAATCAAGAGCATTTGTTTTTTCCTGGCTGGAATCTTGCTGCAAAGCTAAAAGAGCAAGTGCAGTATCGTAAAACTTATCTCCTGACTCTTCCCAGTAACCGCTTAATTGTTTTGATTTTAAATTAGAATAAAACTCAGTATAACCTGTAAGAGCATACAAAAATGAATCGGGTAAATATGGTTCATTTGCGCTTTCATCTGCCATTGTAATTAAATAAGGAATGAAAGCACCAATATCTTCTCCTTGATAATCTAATACCAAAGCTGCCCATAAACTTCCTTCATAATTGCAGGAAGTTTTGCCAAAACAGACAGAGTTTATCTCTTCGGTTGTTGTTCCTTCTGCTGAAGCTGAACTTATTGATTCAGGAACATAAATTGTCTCCCCGGTTTTTTTCTTATATAGTAAATTAGTTGAGAATCCTTTATCACAGGAGATTTCAAATTGATTGCTATAACAACCATCAGCAATTTTTAGCCAGTAATTTCCCTGGGCTAAAGACAAACAGCTTCCTGCTGAGGAACTTATTTTTTTATCTTCCCCTATATTAATAGTATGCGTTGCCCCAGAATATGTTATTTTGCATTTAGATGCGCCTGATGCCTCAATTTGCAAATACCAAACAATATCTTTAGGAGTGGAATTTTGTGAGACAAGCCATTCTTCTGCCTCACTGGTGGAAGAACCTGCCTTGCTTAATGCAAAAATTGCCTGTGCAGTTGTTTTTATATCACAGTTGGAATTTGGCCAGCATTTTTCATTGTTGGATTTAGCGATAACCTGCTCCTTGCATTTTCCTATTGCAAGAAGAGAAAAAATAGCTTCTTCTAAAGAAAGAGAAGAGCATTTGTCTTCAACTTTATTTTCTAAGCATTGATATGCTTTATCAACTTTCTCGTTGCCAGTAGCAGTATTACTGCCATTCCCTACTGTTATCTGCCCGCTGGAATCATTCACTGCTGTAATTGCAAAAGACATAGTTAAGAGAATTATTATGAATAGGATATTAAGTGCAAACACCTTCTTTTTCATAAAGGATATAGATAACTATTCTTTTTAAAATTTGTTATTATGGGGTTTTGGTACAAATTTTAAAGCCACAAAATCTCAAAAGAGATTTTGATGTTTTAAAATTGGTTATTCAGGGGTTTTGGCTATTTCACTTTTATTCTCTTTTTTAATGCTGGAACTTTTGCTCTTGTCCGAATTGTTATTGCATTGTCTATCTGCAAGTGTGTTTTTTCTTACAACATAATTCACAGGGTTTTTTACCTTGCTGCATAAATCATCTGGAATGCACACCCCAAGACCTTGATAGTATTCTCTGCAATTTGGCGGAAGAACCTGCTTGTTTCTGTAGCTCCAGATTAACTGGCTTTTGATATACCCTTCCTGAAGCGGATGCTCATTCTTTTTATTCCACTCAGAAATTCTTTTTTCAAGCTCCTCTTTTTCCATACCAATGGTTCTGAATAAATTGATTAAGACAAACAATGCTCTTTTTTTTCCATCCTGCATTCCCTGCAGGATTTTCTTAATGCAGGGAGGAAAATTAGTTTCTGAGAGATTAGACAGCTTTATTGGCTTGAATTCTCTTTGAGTTGTTTTTGAAAGTTCCTCATCAGGAGTTTTTTCTCTATACCAATCAAGCGCCTGCATCAGCAATTCGCTTGCTTCTCCTCTTTTTGCATCAGGGTAGAAATTTTTTACTTTTGCTTTAATAGGATTTGCATCTAAAACCTGAAAGTTTTCAATTTTATCTTTGTCTATCACTATGCTTGCCAATGCTGTTTTTTCATGAAGAGAGTAGGGTGTGCGAAATAAGTGCCTTGGGGATACCAAAATCAAGTCGGGGATTACCTGCTTAGATGCCTGCTCATCCCGGATATATTTGTTTCCAGAGGTTATCTTGGTAATCTCTTTCACAAGTTTGTCATGAATTTTTTCATTTATATAATTAACAATAATTCTCGGCCACTCGGGGAACATATTAGAAGTTTTTATGCTGTTTATTTCCAATGGGAATGCCTGCCATGGAACAATTAAATGAAAACCCTTGCTTCCTGAAAATTTCAATTCTACACTTTTTATTCCATGGAATCTTAACAATTCTACAATTAATTTAGCTGCAATTTTGCTGTAATCAATATATTTGCTATCTATGTCAATAAGCAAATCCCATCCCTGCCGGAGTTCATCAAACTGGCTTGGGTTTAAACTTGTAGAAATTTCCATTGGAGATTTCCAAATCTCCTCTGAGCAATGAAAAGAAGTTGCGCCTCTTTTTACCATTTCAAAAATATCTCCCTGATATTGGAAGCTGTCTGGGCGCTTGCCAAAACCTTCAAAATAGCGGGGAACCACTTCTCTGTTTTTGCAGAATTCAAAAATTGCTTTTTGTATGTCTGGCCGGGAATAATATAAATTGGTAATGCTTCTAATTCTTTGCTCATTGAAACTTGGCTCTTTTTTTGCATCCGGCTCTTTTTGTGAGTCCATTCTAATTTAAAATGGCTAAGGTTTAAATAATTAGCTTATACTTCAAGATATATAATTAAAGGCTATTCGTGTCGTTGACTATAACAATGCTTAAAAACAAAATGAGGTTTTTTAGAGAATGCTGGTAAAAATTGACAATCCGCAGACATTAACAAAGGTGATAGAGATTATTTCTGAACTTGTTACAGAAGTAAGGATAAAGGTTAATGAATATGGGCTTTCAATAAATGCTATAGACCCTGCAAATGTTTCTATGGTAGCGTTAAGAATACCAAAATCTGCTTTTTCCCAGTTTGAAGCAGGAAGCGAGACAATTGGGATTAATCTTGATAGTTTAAAGCAGATTCTGAAAAGATGCTCTTCTGCAAGCACACTCATTTTAGAACGTAAGGACAATCTTCTTGAAATACAAATACAAGACAGAATAAAAAGAAACTTTACTTTAAGCTTGATAGAGATTGAATCAGAAGAAAAGGAATTCCCTAACTTGGAGTATAGCAGTAAAGTTGAACTTACTTCATTGGACTTAATTGCCAGCATTGAAGATTGCGCAGTAGTGGCAGATGCCTGTTCTTTCCAGATACAAGAGGGTAATTTTATAATTGAGGCTAAGGGATTAAATTCTGCAAAGTCTAAATTCAGCGGAGATGAAGCAAAGATAGATGGCGAGAATTGCAAATCAAAATATAGTGTGGAATATCTTCAGAAGTTTATGAAAGGCGCGAAACTCTGTGAAAAAACAATTTTACAATTTGCAGATGACCATCCCATGAAGATTGATTTTAAAGCTGAAAACTTCAGCTTGGATTTCCTGCTTGCCCCAAGAGTTGAGACTGAGGATTAGACATCCAGAAGTATTTCTAATAAAGTTTATAAGTTGGATAATTCTTTAATATTTATGCTGAAAAAAAGAGGTACTCGCGCCTGCATTCGTGATAATCTTAATCAATTTGCCTCATGCAAACGCTCTACTCCCATTTTGACTTCTTATCTTAATGGAAATTTAGTAAAGTCAAAACGCTCTGCTCGCGCCCTGACTTCAAATTTTAATATAAAAGATTTAACAATAGTAAAGTCAAAACGCTCGCAAATTACCCTCTTTGTGATTATTGCGATAATTATTGTTGCAGTTATTCTACTGTTTTTTCTTTTGCGCGGGGGGATAATCCCTGAAGCTGGTGGGAAGTCTGTGAAAAATCCAGAAGCATATATTGATTCTTGTATAAAACCACATGTAGAGGAAGCTGTTGAAATACTATTAAAACAAGGGGGGAGTATTAACAACACCTTGTACAGAGAGTTTAAGTTTGAGGGGGAAAACGAATTTCAAAAAATTTCTTACCTATGTTACACACAAAATAATTATGCATCTTGCATAAACCAGCAGCCAATGTTAATACAGCATTTAAAAGAAGAAATAAAAAATTACATTGAAAATAATGTCAAATCCTGCTTCCAAGATTTGGAAACTGGACTTAAAAACGAAGGTTATGAGGTAAGTTCAGGAGATTTAAGTTTTGATGTTGAATTACTGCCTAAAAAAATTGTGATAGAGATGAATAAAGATTTAACAATAAGCAAGTCTGGGAAGATATCCCATTACCAAAAATTTAACATTGTTAGTTTAAATAACATATATGATTTAACTGTGGTTGCCCAAGAAATTATTTCACAGGAAGCAAGATTTTGCAATTTTGAACAAGTAGGTTATATGATTTTTTACCCTCAATTTGAGATAAGTAAATTCAGAACAGGGGACTCTACAATAATATACAGCGTTGAGCATAGAAAAAGCAAAGAGAGAATTGATTTTGCAGTAAGAACCTGCGTAATCCCCCCGGGAATAGGTTGAGGGAAATATGAAATTTAAGTTTAGTTTTAGAAAACAAGAACATAATGAGTCGATATTCCAAATTATTATCTTAATTGTTTCTACTTTTGCATTTGCGTTTATTATTGCCCAAAACATTCCGATTGTTTCTGCTGAAGGAGAAATAACATGGAATTGCTGTTCTAAAACAAAAGCCGGAGCAATCTGCCAGGACACTTCTTCTTCAACTTGTTCAGAGGAGTGTGCAGAAACATGCATCCCGTCTAAATGCGACAAAGTTGCAGAGTGCAAATCAGGATGTTGTATTGATGATAAGGAGGGATTATGCACTACAAAATCAACGCAAAAAAAATGTGTGGATGAAGGGGGGATATGGAAAAATAATGAAAATTGTTTAGTTCCTGAATGCCAAAAAGGATGCTGTGTTTTGGGGGGAGATGTTGAATTTGCTACAGAAAAAAGATGCGGATTGCTTGCTAATATTCATGGTTTTGAAAAAGATTTTAGAGATTTAGGAACAGAAATAGAATGCCTGGCATTAAAAGAAACGCAGGAGTGGGGCGCCTGCATCAACGGAGGAAGCTGTGTTTTTAATAGTGAGATAGATTGCGCAAATATCGGGGGGAAGTTTTCCAAAAATAAATTATGCTCTAATCCGGGCTTAAACGCTGGCTGTGAAAAACAAAAAAGTGTTGGATGCATTGAGGGGAAAGATGAAATTTACTGGTTTGACTCCTGCGGAAACAGGGAAAATATTTACAGTTCAGACAAGGACAAATCCTGGAATAACGGAGAAGTTTTGAAAAAACAGGATGCCTGCAATTCTGATGATGCGAATATTAATTCTGAAACCTGCGGGAATTGCAATAATTTTTTAGGGAGCAAATGCTCTGCATCTGAACTTGGGGGGAAAAAAGCAAAAGATGGGAATTTTATCTGCAAGAGTTTGAACTGTGTTGATGAGCAGGGAGATAAAAGAAATAATGGAGAAAGTTGGTGTGTTTATGACGGGTTTATCGGCGATGGAAAAGATGTTGTCGGGAGCAGGCACTGGAGAAACTATTGCATTGACGGAGAAGTAAAAACAGAGCCATGCGCGGATTATCGCGGGGAAATTTGCGCAGAAGAAAAAATGGAAAATGATAAAGGAGACAAATTTTCAATTGC
>JAHIEH010000040.1 GCA_018901675.1 Nanobdellota archaeon | reverse complement strand
TTGAGGAAGTTTTGTTTAAAGTTTTTGAAGAATGGATTAACAGATTTTAAATTTTCATTATAGATAGAGTTCTAACATGTCCTTTAAAGTACAATAATGCTTATAAGTTTTGGATGTAACTATTATTGATGGGATACGACAAGAACAAGGCGCACTATGTTTCTGCAACTGCGATTCTTGTTAAGGGCGGAAAATATTTAATTTGCAAGAGAGCTGATTGGGAAAAAGCGTTTCCTGGAAGATGGACTGTTCCGGGGGGGAAGCTGGAGGTTTTAGATTATGCTCTGAGAAAAAAAGATACCTCGCACCACTGGTATAATGTTATTGAAGATTTGTTGAAGAAAGAAATTGGGGAAGAGGTTGGGTTAGGGATTGAAAATTTTGGTTATGTTACAAGCATGGTTTATGTTCGTGAAGATAATGTTCCCTGTTTGATTCTAAGTTTGTATGGTGATGCTATTGGTAATGAAGTTAGACTTTGCAGTGCTTTGACTGAATATGCTTGGGTTAGTTTGGAAGAGGCAAGAAATTATGATTTGATTGAGGGTATTTATGAAGAGTTGAAAATTTTGGACAGACATTTGAAATCAGGAGAAGCTATGAAATGGACTTCGGGTAATGTTGTAGGTCTGAGTGAAAGTGGGTGAAGTTATGGGTGAGTGAGAAATCAGAGACAGGTTTTTAAAGTTTGGATTTCTGGATTTATCATGGAAGAAGGAGATTGTGTGTTTTGCAAGATTGTGAATGGAGAGATTCCTGCTGAGAAGGTTTATGAAGGGGATAATTTTGTTGCTTTTCCAGATGCAAATCCTAAAGTTGAGGGGCATTGTTTGATTGTTTCAAAAAAACATTTTGCTAATGTTATGGATATGCCTGCTTCGCTTGGTGGCGAGTTGATAGATGCAATTAAATCTGTTGCTGAAATAAAATTAAAAGAAGGTGCTGAGGGGTTTAATTTAGTCATGAATAATTCTCCTTCTGCAGGACAGATTGTTATGCATGCTCATGTTCATTTGTTACCTAGAAAAAAAGGAGATGGGTTTAGTATAATCAGATGAAACAATTTTTAGAACCGCGCAATGTTGCAGTGATTGGAGCATCGCGAGATGTTGGAAAAGTTGGTAATGCAATTTTTTCAAATTTGCTTAAATCTTCTGTCAAGGCATTTCCAATCAATCCAAATGCTGACGAGGTTTTGGGTGTTCGGGCTTATGCTTCTGTTCTTTCTGTTCCAGTTATCTTGGATTTAGCAGTGATTGTTGTTCCTGCAAAACTTGTCCCGAAAGTTTTGAAAGAATGCGGTGAAGCTAGAATAAAATCAGTGATTATTGTTTCTGCAGGGTTTTCAGAATCTGGAAATAATGAACTTCAAGAACAAATTAAAAAAATAGCAGAGCATTATAAAATCAGCGTCCTCAGACCGAATGTGCTTGGAGTTGTAAATCCTTATAAAAATTTAAATGCTTCTTTTTTTAATGGGATGCCTAAAACTGGAAGTGTTGGATTTATATCCCAATCTGGTGCAGTAGGCACTTCTATTTTAGATAAGGCACTTGAGATTGGACTCGGAGTTTCTGCCTTTATTCCCCTCGGAAATATGATGCAACAGGATTTTACTTCTGCTTTGGAATATTTTAAAAATGACAGAAGAACTCAGATTATTGGAATTTATGTTGAGTCTTTAAAACAGGAAACCGGAAGAAGGTTTGTTGAATTGTGCAAGGAAATTTCAAAGACAAAAAAAATTATTGTGATTAAATCTGGAAAAACTGAGCAGGGCTCTGATGCTGCAAAAACCCACACTGCTTCAATGTCTTCTGATGCGGAGATTTATTCAGGAGCATTTAAACAAGCAGGAATTATTGAGGTTAGCAAGTTAGAAGAAATGATTAAGCTTGCTGAGGTTTTTGAAAGATTTGGAAAACTTGGGAAAAGAGTTGGTATAATCAGCAATGCTGGTGGTTTGGGAGTTTTGGCTGTTGATGCACTTGTCAAATCTGGTTTTGAAATTCCTGAAATTCCTGAAAAAGTTTTGAGGCAACTTGATGAACATGTTCCGGCAGGTTATTCGAGAGCAAACCCATTGGATATTTTAGGCGATGCACCTGCAGAAAGATATGAGAAAGCTCTGAGAATCTTGAAGATGCACAATTTGTTTGATTTTTATATTGTGATTGTTTCCCCTCAGCAAATGACTCAGGCACTTGAAACTGCGCGAGTTTTGTCTGGTTATAAAAATGTTATTGCTTGTTTTATCGGGGGGAAATCATTTAAACAAGCAGAAGAATTTTTAAAAGAAAAAAATGTTGTGAGTTTTGATGATGTTGGTGATTTGGGGGTTTTGGGG
>JAHIEH010000039.1 GCA_018901675.1 Nanobdellota archaeon | reverse complement strand
AGTTATTGTCCAGCAATGGGAATTTGACAAAGATAAGGGGGATATTCTGTTTAAGTACAATCCAACACAAATAGACTGGCTAAAAAACAAAGGATACCTGAAAACTGAGGATACTGGATTTTAAGGAAGTACAATAATTACAATAGTCTTCTCTTAACAATTTCGATCAACAAATTAACAATTAATTATAACTATAACTCCTGCCAATTAGATTTAACATTAAAGTTTATGTCTACAAATATAATAACCCCTCCCGTTTATAACAAATAAACGAGCATCCAAAAACTTTTTAATACTACTATCTTTACTATAAACATGAAAGAAATATATTGCGAAACGCTCGAAAAAGTGTTAAAAAATAGAAAAGCTCTGGAAAAAAGGCTTAATATTAAAATAGCCCAAAAAGAAAATGCAGTCTATATAGAAGGTGATGCTATAGATGAGCATGTAGCAGAGAGAGTAATGGAAGCAATAAATTTAGGATTTCCAGTTAAAATAGCGCTCCTCATAAAAGAAGAAGACTTTATCTTTGAGATAATTCACATAAAACAATTTACAAAAAGAAAAGATTTAGAAAGAATAAGGGCAAGGATTATTGGAAAAAAAGGAAAAACAATTAAAACTCTCTGTGGCTTGACCAAATGCCACTTGGAATTAAAAGACAATGAAGTCGGCATCATCGGCGATTCAGAGTATATTGAAAATGCACAGCAGAGCATTATCTCTTTGATAAAAGGCTCAAAGCAGGCGAATGTTTATAAATTTCTTGAAAAGCACCAGCCACAAGAAATAATTGATTTAGGGCTAAAAAAGGAAATAAAAAACAAAAAGTGATTGTCCTGTTAGCCCAATATGGAAGTAGAATTTATAAAGGTTAATCTATTCATAAATAAATGTATATTCGATTAAAAGAGGATAAACAAAAAGAGATAATAAATAAAGCTATAAAAAAAGCAGGTTCATATAGAGAGTTGTCCAAAATTCTTGGTATTCCTCGTTCATCAATAGTAAACTATAGTAACCTCAGTACTATTCGAGAAGACCGATTTAAAAAAATTATCTGTTTTTTAAGAATAAATGATAAAGAGTTAATGCCATATGAAAGATTAGAAAAGAATTGGAGGCAGGTTATCGGCGGTAAGAATTGTGTTAAAGTAAAGAAGAAAAAAGGGACTTTTGAAAGTGGTTTAAAATTAGCCAGAGAAAATGCCGCGTTAAAATTAAAAGAATGGCATAGATTGATGAAAAAAAATAAACCTAAGGAATATTATACAATTCAGTATTCTAGATTCAAAAAGGTAGGGCATTATAAATATTCAACAAAAAAAGGGGAAAAAGTAAGGAATATATTAGAAAAACAGGTAGCAGATATCTTATTTGATTTAAATATCCCTTACGAATACGAACCATTAATAAACATTGGAAAGAGATATTTCTTCCCTGATTTTTTGATAAACAACAAGATTATTATTGAATGTACTATGTGGGGGGGGGAGATAAAAGCATACAAATTAAAAGAGAAGATAAAGAGATTAAAGAAGAGATATAAGGTATTTGTAGTAATTCCAAAAAGCTTAAATAGATATTATAATCTTATAAAAGATAATCTGGTTTTAGGACCGGAAGAATTTGTCCCAGTAGCTCAGACTTTTCTTGTCCTAAAAGCGCAAGAGAAGGAGCAATAGGTAGAGCATCTGACTGTTAATCAGAGGGTCGTTGGTTCGAGTCCAGCCTGGGACGTTTATGTTCTTAATTTCAAAAACCTTTTTATATCCCTCTTTCCTTGATAATTCATGGAACTTAGCAAAGCAATAAAACAAAGGAGAAGTGTCAGAAAATTTAAAGACAAAAAACCTGATTGGAGAAAGATTATTGAGGCAATAGACGCAATGAAATATGCACCGACAGCAGGAAATAATCTAACCTTAAAAGTAATCCTTGTAGATGACAAAGAAAAAATACAAAAAATCGCAGATGCATGCCAGCAGGATTTTGTAGGTCATGCAGGGTATGTTGTTGTTGTATGCTCTGACCCTTCAAGATTAACTAATTCTTATAAAGAACAAGGAAAAATTTACAATAAGCAACAAATAGGAGCAGCAATTGAGAATTTGCTTCTTGCTCTTGAAGATGCCGGCTTATCCACTTGCTGGGTTGGTGATTTTGTAGAAGAAAGTATTAAAAGGGAGTTGGGCATTCCAAAAAACATCAATGTGGAAGCTATTTTCCCGGTGGGATATGAATTAGGGAAAATCACAACAAGAAGAATCAAGCCAGATGTTGAATCTTTTCTGTATTTCAACAAATGGGAAGAAAAGCATATGAAACCTTTAAAGAGAGTAAATGCTTAATAAAATACTAAATAGAGTTGATTTCTCAACTCGAGCTGGTGCCCAAGTTCTTTTATTTTTTAATCAAGCTTATCCTCGATTATATTCAACTGGCCACAATTACAATATCGTTACCGTTATCAAGCCAGTTTAATTCTACTTGACCTTTGTTAAACACCCTTATTACAATATGATTTACTGAGTTAGTTGGTTTCCAAGTACAACTAAATGAAGCAAAATTATTATTTTTAATAGCTGAATTATCCTTTTTACAAATTTCTAAATCAGTTCTGCCATCTAATCTTGAATAATAAATTGTATTCCCACTTCCTATTAAATCAAACTGATTAGTTGCATCATATACATATATATCCGCCGTTGTGTTTAGGTTCCCTGTATTTCTTACTTTAATATTCAGAGTTGTATTCTCATTTATATTCACGCTCCCAGTGGTTGTAATATCATCATACCATACCTCAAGGGCAGGTGAGGGAGATTGTGAAAATAATTCAAACCTTAATGATGGATCACCAAACATAACTACTCCTCCAGTATTTTTGTTACAACTAATAAATATTTCTGCCATAGTTTTTCCTTGGGCTATCATTTTTGCAACACAATATGTAAAATCAGGACCTTCACCACCATTAAATTCAGTTCTGATATAAGAATTAATTAAAATATAATTACCATACCAATCAGAAGTAATTGGCGGATCTAAAAGATTGTTATTATTTAAAGAAGAATCAACAAACCATCCGCTTGTAAAACAACCATTTGAGAGGTATAAAGCCGTATCTAAATCGGTTAGATATTTAGAATAAAACTGAGCAGAATAATCATCATTAGTAATAGTTCTAGATGGATCTGCATGCCCCTCTGCAACATAAATTTTCCATGATTTTGATAATGAATTAAATATATCCGATTCAGTGGGATTTATTTTTGTGTTTAGATTCCCAGAGAGGTATAATTTTCCAAAGGGAGAAAAACTAAATCCTTTGTTGCCACTACCAGTAGAAAACTCTTCAGACATAAACAAATTAATATCATTACCATAATCTTGTTTTTGTTGTGCAAATTTATTAAATGTTGAAATAATTTGGTTCTTTTTAGTAGAATATGCCAAGTTATTATTCGGGTATATTAATGAAATTGCAACTTCTGGTGTATAATCTTTACAACAACTACACGATTTACAAGAATAATCATTGATTCCCTCATTTGTATCGGCCCATGTGGAAACAAAAGGTGATTCTTGATTCCCATGAGCTTCTTCACCCAAAGGGGTTTTAACATCTTCTCCGACCATCATTGCTACGATAATTTTATCTGAATTATATAAACTTTCAATCTTTTTATCAATCCAGTCCATTTTGTTAGTAATGGAGTCTAATTTTATTATTTTGGTATTCCAATCTAAATTCTTTTTAACAGCAACGACATACTTGTTTATTGAATTTAAAATGTCTGTATCTTCTGAATATTGTGGCGAAATAAATATTAACATATTTGCGGGTTGTACTTGTTCTTCTACACAAACTTCTTTCTTAATTTCTTTATACCCCCTTCTACAAATCGGGTTTTCTACACATGTAGTAGAATAAGTTTGTTCACAAACTTCTCTATAATAAGTTCTTTTCCTGAACAAAAATCCTGTTTTCTTACTTTCACATTTGACATATTCATCATTTCCACATCTGTTTTCTTGGCATTTTGAAATATGCCATGCTTTAAAATAAGTCTTAGAACAAGTTAAATTATATTTTTGAGTTTTTGATGCTACCACATTACCAGTTAGTTTATTTAAAACTCCAGAACAATAGACAATATATCCTAAAAATAAGATAATCACGATAATGAGTATAGTCAAAACTAACTGCCTCTTCCTCTTTTTATTCATAACTTGTTAAAGAATAAAACATATTTAAACTTTCTCAAAAACCCAAAAAATAAAAAATAGAAAGCCAGCCAAAAGCTGGCTAAAAATAAAAAAATGAATTCAATAAATTAATAGGTTTATTTCCAGACTTCTATTCCTAAATCTGACATCTCTCTAGCAGCAGGATGTGAATGTTCTTCAACAGACCGCCCTAAAACATAGGGACTCTTAACACCTGTCATTATAGTTATTACTCTTACTTTTCCTGTAAAGTCTTTGCTGATTCTTGCTCCTATGATTACTTGAGCGTCTTGGCTCAAATTCTCTGAAACAGTTCTGCCTATGTTGTCAAATTCTTCTAACTTAAGGTCTGGTCCGCAAGTAACATGTATTAAAGCTCCGCTAGCACCTGTATAATCCACGTCAAGTAGAGGATGTGTAAGGGCTTGTTTGACAGCTTCAACAACACGATCTTGTGTATCCGACTCACCTATGCCAATAACAGAAACACCGCCATCTTTCATGATAGCAGATACATCGGCATAATCTAAGTTGATTAAACTTGGCAAAGTAATTGTTTCTACAATTCCTTTTATCATAGTACTTACTAATTCATTAGCAACAGCAAATGCTTGTTCAATTGGCAGTTGTCCTGCAATGTCAACTAATCTATTGTTATCAAGAACAATAACTGTATCTGCAACTTCTCTTAATTCCTGAAGCCCAAATTCAGCTTTGTCTATTCTTGCTCTTTCAGATTCAAAAGGCATTGTTACAACACCAATAACTACTGCTCCTGTCTCTTTAGCAAGCTGAGCTATTACTGGCGCTGCTCCTGTCCCTGTGCCACCGCCAAGTCCAGCAACGATAAATACCATATCTGCAGCAGAAATTGCTTTCTTAATGTCTACAATAGCTTCTTTTGCAGCTTCTCGTCCTCTTTGAGGCATTCCTCCGCAGCCCAATCCTCTTGTCAATTCCTTTCCAATAAGGATTTTCTCATCTGCCTTGGTAACACTTAAGTGCAAAGCGTCTGTATTTGCTCCATAGATTGTAGCGCCATTAATGCCTTTGTTAAAAAGCCAGGTTATTCCATTGCAACCCATTCCACCAACTCCAATAACTTTGATATTTGCTTTTCCTGCTTTCAATTCATCAAAGTTAATGCTGTGAGTGTCTACGTTTTGTATTGCTTCTTTTGCAAAATCTAATACCATATTTTTTGTCCTCCTTTCACTTCTATAACTTTTCTCTGCGAAAAGTTTAAATAGTTGGCATAATTCCAACTATCATAAAGAATTAAAATTTAGGAAATTGATCAACTTCATCGGTAATCTATTCAAACCGTCAAGCCGAATAAATTACTGACAAAAAAAATAATACCTGCTTCTTTAAAAATTCTTCTATTCTGCAGTATTAGTGTTAGAATTTTTAAGCCACAAGAATTGGAGAAAATACGAAGAATTCTTGATGTTTAAAAATTCTTCTATTCTTGAAAGTATGTGTTAATTTAACAATTTCAGTTGTTTTTCGAGTCCAGATAACTTTTTAACATGTCAAGAATGTTTTTACATTTCGTACATTCTTGAGCACTTCAGGAATGCAAATTCCTGAGAGTCATCAAAAACTTCTGTTTTTGAGATGCTCAAGAACCAGACACGCCATGCAATTTATTGTATGGTTCTTGACAGCATGATTTTTTCTTCTTGGGATAATCTTTTTAACTTATTTGCTTCTTTTTCCAAATCACCAATGCAATCAAAGTGAAATCTATGCTCTCCTTCTAATTTTATTTTAATATAAACCTCTTCTAATTTTTTTAAGCAGGAGTAACATGCATAACCTTCATTACCGCAAATATTATATTCTCTAGACTGGTATTTCTCTGCGCACTCAATCAAACTGCTAATATACTTGCCGCCGATTATTGGTTTTTCCATTTTAAATTATCTTCTCTAATCTTCTAATCTTCTCCCACCCTTTTTTAAGCTTCCTATTTGCCTCTTTAACAATCATCTTCAAAAACTTTTCATCAACAAGTTCTTTCCCTCTGTCAGCAATAGGAAACTCTAATTTCTCTGTGCTGTTTAACTCAACGATAAACCTCTTTCCAGACGAGATTATCCCTGATTTTTTCCAGCCGGCAAGTTTTGCTTTGTCATATAATTTTTGGGCATTTTCCAGGCTAGAACAGGCAACATGTAAAATACATGACTCTTGCTTGAACATGATTAAGTTTTTATTCTTCCCAACTATCTCCTTTAAATCCTTTATCAGCAAATTAAAAGAAATCTTATTATGATCCACCTTCAAAAAAAGCCCATGTTTTTTTATCTCGGAATCTTTCATCAGGACAATTCTCCCAGAACAGGAGGATGTTGTATAAAAGTCCTCTTTTGAATTTATTTTTTCACAAAGCTTTAAAATGTGTTTGTCCCAATCACCTTTGGATGATTTATCAATCTTAGATAAAATATCCTTTTTTCTTTGAAGGAAACTTGTTTTAAGCATAAATAAAAGAATGCAGATTTATTTAAAAATTAATCCTTCTCTAAGGCAATTGCATTTATCCCTTCTTGCTTGCATAAAACAAGAAATTCTTTTGCATCCCCAGTAGTTCCAGAAACACTCCCATAATGCATAGGCACAGCAAGATGGGGTTTTATAATTTTGGCGGCCTCAACAGCTTCTTCAGAAGTCATTGTAAACCTTCCCCCAATAGGAAGCAGTGCAATAAGCTTTTCTTTGCTGTATCCTGTGAGCTTCTGCATTTCAGGAATTTTGTCAGTATCTCCTGCATGATAAATAAGAACATCTTTCATTTTTAACAGATATCCCACCCAGCCTTCATCTTTTGAATGAAAAGGCTTATCTATGTTGTAAGCCGGAAAAGTCAAAATCTTTATATCATTTAAAACAATTTGCTGATTTGGCTCAACAATAGTTATGTTTATAGGAATTTTAAATTTAGTAAAATTACTCTGGCAGTCAGCAGGAACTAACACTTTAGTCCCTTCTTTAAGAATTTTATTTATATCCGCCATGCTACAATGGTCATAATGGCTGTGGGTTATAAGGATTATATCTGCCTTTTCGCTTCCTTCTTTTATATTATAAGGGTCTATGTAAATTGTTTTTGAATTCTTCAACAAAAACCCCGAATGCCCAAGCCATTTAAGTTCAATATCCCCGATTTTCATGTAAGGGTAAAACAAAAATCGTTTTTAAAACTTACTGAGATAAATGAGTGTCATTTCTGGAAGTTCCCAAAAATTCCTGAGAATTTTTTAAGAGATTTTGCAAGTGCAGAATCTTTAGGGGGATTAATTTAAACGAAGAATTAATTGCTGAATCCTAGGTGTAAAAGAATATATCCTGAATATAATCTTTTCTAACGAGCCACCATTTTCCCCCGCCCCATAACAAACTAAAAACAATGTTAATACAATTGCCAATAACTTGGGTGTCCAGTAAATAGACATCTCAGCTTTTGCCATTTTATCCAACCAAACAGCATCACTTAAATCTATCATATAAATGAAATCTCAGAACAGCCATGGCAACATCAAGGTTCATCCACCATCTTAAAAGTGTTCCTCTCAAAAAACCATATTTTGTTTCTTTCAATGTCTGACTATAATCAAATTTTTTATAACCAAATCCCCTTTTAGATTTATATCTAACAAAATCATTCAATCCTGCTTCTACCCTATACCTATGCTTATAATATTTTGGTAAGTTTTCCCAAACTTCTCTTCTTAATGCTCTTTCTCCGGAATTTATCGCCCACTTATGAACTGAGCTTTGCATAAAATTGCCCCTCAGCCCAATAAACATATCATAAGTTTTACTTTTAACTGGAAAAATTATTTGAGAAACAATTTCCGGTGTCAAATTATTCAAATCAGCATCACAAAAAAAGATTATCTCCGATTTTGTATTTTTTACCCCCACATCCATAGAACCAGCTTTGCCAATATTAGTCTTATTCACTATTAATTTAACTTTCTTAAATTTTCTAACAACTTCCACAGTGCGATCAGTACTACCATCATCAATCACGATTATCTCTTTTAAGCCATTTGATTTTTCCAAAACTTTTAACACATCAGAAATCCTTTTTTCCTCGTTATAAGCGGGGACTATAGCAGTAACCTCTTCATCAGCAGGTTGTTTTTTTATTGTATCTTTAAAAAATTCTAAAATAATCCTTTTAACATACTCATTATTATTAGAGAAAAAAATATTATGGGCCTTTGAATCCAAAACAATAATTTTATTTATCTCAGATCCAACCTTTGAATAAATCGTTTGTGCCCCATTTACCTTGCTCAGTTTGTCTCCAAAAGAGTGAATAGTTAAACAAGGGCATCTTATCTTAAAAATGTCCTTGTTTATTTTTTTGACCAAACTCTTTACAATCACTAATCCATTCCCATGCATTTTAGAATAATGAAAAGAATTTTTTCTCAATTCTCTTTCTTCTTTGGATATACTTTTTGTCCAGTGCTTTCTAACCTTGCTTAACAAAAAAAGAAAAGGATATAAAAAATTGAACTTCAATCTATAGGGTGAAACTACATTAAAAGTCCCACTTAGGGGATATTTTGAAGCAAAGTATAGCGCTAATAATCCACCAAAACTAATTCCTCCTAAGATAACTCTTTTTTTATTTTTTAAACTAGACTTAATCTCCCCCTCAACCTGATTCAAAAAATCATCAAGGCTTAAGTTATCTAAATCTGAAATATTTGTACCATGACCAATTAACCTTGGAACCCTCACATTAACATTTAGCTTTTTATGTAAATATTCTGGCAAACCATCAAAATCAGTTGGACTTCCAGTATATCCATGAATAAGAAGAAACTCCACATCTGAATTAGATTTTAAATTTATTGACCTCGCTTTTCTGTTAACCTGTTTGTAATCCATTTTTGAATAAGATATATTATTAATATGGATACTATTATTAAAGTTATTGCTAATTGTATATTTTTAAATATGGTAAGTACAGAACTAAATCCCATAGCCAGCAAAAGTCCAATACCTGCTAAACATGTTGCCCAAATCAGATTAGGGATAATATCCAGCAAAAGATATCTCGAAAAACTTATCTTTCTGCCACTAAGATAAATTATCAGCAATATTCTAGTTCCAATCATTATTTTTGAGATGAAAATTATTAAAGAGTCTTTTCCACTACTAATTCTTTCTATATTTTTCTCAAGCTCTTTATAGTGATGAGTTATCTTTTTAGCATTTTTAAACTTATAAAAAAGTCTTGATCGGGTAATAAGAAACCAAAAAGAATCTGCAGTAATCATTCCTAAACAGCCGAATAGAACAATGATAATAAAAAGAGCAGGGCTATTTGAAAACAAAAATGCCGTGATAATCATGCCAATTTCCCCGCCACCTATAATTGGGGCCAAAAAGGAAATTAATGGGACATAATGAACAAAATTAACAATCCAATTAAAATAAGTATTCTGAGATAAAAGAGTCGCCAAGTCCATCTTAATAAATGGGCTGGAGAGTATTAAAACATTATGTCAAGAATGCTTGCGAAAACTGCATCCTTTAGAGGGTATATGAGCATTCTTGAGCACAAGAGAATTGCTCTTGAATGTTTTGCAATTCTCTGTGCAGAAAATTCCAAAAATCAACAGGAATTTTCTTGCATCCAAAAGTCCTAACAAACTGCGGACTTTAGTCCGCAGAAATACACAAGGACTTTTTGATCCCCCCATACATAAAATGATTCCCCCAAAATTAAACTAACTAATTAGCGTAACCAGCTGGTTTTTCACCTGATTAATTTTCCCCCATCTTTTCAATCCCTCTCGCAATCTCCAGCAACTTCTGCTCCTGAAACTTATCACACATAATTTGTAACCCAACTGGAATATTATTAATCTTCCCAGCAGGAATGCTTATTGCACAATTGCCTGCTAAGTTAGAAGGAATTGTTAAAGCATCATAGCCATACATATCTTCAACTGAAATCGTCTCTCCAATTTTGTGTGGAAGCCTTGGCACAGTTGGAGAAATAATGCAATCAACTTTTTCTTTCTTAAATGCTTTTGAAAATTCTTCTTCTATAAGCTTTTTAACTTTCAAAGCCAAATGATAATATCTTCCCCTGTATTCTGCTTTGCTTATCTCACTTCCTCCTAAAATTCTTCTTATTACTTCTGGCCCGGCAGAATTCTCAATTCTTTTCCCATATCTTCTCCCGTCAAATTTCCTTGTTCCTGAAAAAAACTCCACATAAACCAAAGGGTAATAGGTTTCAATTGCTAAGTCAATATTATCTATTTTTATTTTTTTTATTTGCCATCCATATTTTTTGCTTGCTTGCTCAATTTTATTGTCAATAAGCGTTTGGATTCTTTCATCACTAATTTTAAAGTCTAAAACTCCAACTTTAATTCCCTTGGGTATTTTCTCAACTTCCTTCAAATCTAATTTTTTACTATCCTGGCTTATAGAATCCTTTGCATCTTTTCCTTTAATAACATCAAAAAGCAAAGCACAATCATAAACATTTTTTGCAAAAGGCCCAATCTGGTCCAAAGACATTCCCAAATCAATTAATCCATATCTTGAAACAGAAGAGTAAGTTGGTTTTAATCCTACAACACCGCAATGACTTGCAGGATTTCTTATGCTCCCTCCTGTATCGCTTCCTAATGCCATATCGCAAAAACCAGCAGAAACAGATGCTGCTGAACCAGAGGAACTTCCTCCGGGAATAAGCTCCAATGCCTGTGGATTTTTACAAGGCCCAAAAGCACTTGTTTCCCCACTGCTTCCACAAGCAAACTCATCCATATTCGTAATTCCGATAATTAATCCATCTTCTTTTTTTATTTTACTAATCACACTTGCATCATAAGTTGCCTCATAATTTTCAAGAGTTTTGCTTGCACAGCTTGCATTTAATCCTTTAACATTTATATTTGCCTTTACTGCAATAATCTTCCCTGCAAGCTTTCCTGCTTTTTTTTGTTTTATTTTCTCATCTATCTGCCTTGCTTCTTCTAACAACTTTTTCTCATCTCCCAACTGAAGAAAAGCATTTATCTTTTTGCCCTGCTTGTCATTTTTCTTTATCTCATCCAAATATCTTTGTAAGTTTTCAACTGTGCTTGTCATTTTTTTCTACCACCCTCCTTTCTCTGCCACAATAAAACCCTTATTTTTATTCGGAGCATGTTCAAAATCTTCATTTTTAGATTTTGAATCACTTTCAGAATCTTTGATTCTGAAGTTAGAAAACATCCCTTCTCTGAAAGAAGAATCACTTTCTTCTCCTTCCCCTTCCTTTCTCTCGCCTTCTTTCCTTTCTATCCCGTCTTCATTAATTTTATCAATTTTTGCCCTTTCAAGTTTCTTAGAAAAAGAATCCATAATCGCTTTTGCCTGTTTCTTAATATCTTCTTTCTCTTTCTCACTTACAGCATGCCATAAAAAGTCCATGATATTCAGAAGAATAAAGGATTTATAAGATTATTTAATTAATATCTAACAAAACAGAATCTCCTGCAACTCCTAGATTATAAACTTCTGTTTTTCCAATTGTCTTCCTGCCCTTCCCTTCATGCATATGCCCACAGAGAACATATTTTGGTTGCTTTCTTTTAATGTAATCCAAAATAGCTTTACTTCCGGCATGTTTTCCTTTCCAATGCTGTGGAGCTCCTTGAAAATTAACTTTATCTAAAACTCCATAAGGTGGCTGATGACAAAGCAAAATATCTACATAATCAAACCATTTCAAAACTTTTCTTGCTTTATCGGTTTCCTTCTTGGCATTTTTAAGTTTTTCTTTATAATCTGTTGGTTTAAATTCTCTAATCCAACTAGTATCCACAAAATATTCTAAACCCCCTATTCGCACACCATTAAAATTAACCAATCTATTGTTAATAACCCTAACATTTTTCATTTTATTTAAATCATCCGTCAACAAAGGTAATTTTAACCCCATCTCTTTAGAAAGTTTTTTAGTTTCATAATTTGAGCTTTCAACATTTCCAAAAATAGTATAAACAGGAGCAAATCTTGAAAGATATCTCATAATCTTCATTGTAGAATCATAAGCTTCCATAAAAGCCCTCTTCTCTTGTTTCGGTGAGTATCCAATTTCAGGTAACCCTTGTTTTTCTCTTTCTATACTTTCAAAAGCCATTTTTCTCATTAAATCTGCCTTTCCAATATCCCCTGGAATCAAGATTAAGTCAACATCTTTAACAGGGATTTTTTTAATTTTCATGGAACCATGCAGGTCCCCAATTGCAAGTATTTTCATAATATCCAAAAAGAAATTTAATTTAAAAAACTATTTACCCCTTAGCTTTTCCATCAACATAGAATAAAATCTTAGATTATGAATTGTTGCCAGATTATTTGCTTTTTCTCTATTCTCCCTAAAAGCCCAATAAACATCTTTAAGAGAATGGTTTTTGCAGGTAGGGCAGTCGCAGAATTTTGAAATGGGATTTTTATCATTTGAATGCCTGCCTCTTATGTAAATAGTCTTAAAACCAAGCTTGTTGTTTGTAAAAGCATAAAGCCGTTTATGCCTTGCGTCTCTTGTTGGAATAACGCAGTCAAACATGTTATACCCAAGTTTATAACATTCAAGAATGTCCTGGGGCTTGCCAACACCCATTGCATATTTAAGAAATCCATTTGGAATTAGTTTTGAGGTATATTCTAAAATTCCTTTAAGCAATTTTCCATTTTTTACAGGAAACCCTCCAAATGCATATCCATCAAACCCAATTTTCAAAAGTTCTTCGGCACAATACTTTCTTAGTTTTTTATTTTCCCCGCCCTGAATTATTGCAAAAAGCAAAGGCTTTTCTTCCATATTTTTTGTCAGTTTCACAAATTCTTTTTTGCATCTTCCAGCCCATCTTATTGTTCTTTCTACTGATTTTTTCTGGGCGTTTAAGCCAGCATCTGCCCTTGTACAATCATCCAAACACATTATTATATCCGACTTTATTCTAAACTGCAATTGTATGCTTTTTTCAGGAGTTAAGATAATCTTCTTGCTGTCCAGATTAAAAATTATTTTATTTTCTTCAATTTTTCCAAGTTTTGGATTATCATGTATTAAAGACATTACTTGAAAACCGCCGGAGTCAGAAATAATTGGCTTAAAAAAATTTATATAAGCATGAATGCCAATTTTCCCTATTTTATTTATCAAATTTTTCCTTAAAAGGTGATAAATATTCACCACAACTCCCTGAGCTTTTATCTTGTAAAGCTCTTTGCTATTAACTCCAATAACATTTCCATAAGTAGCATCTGGAAAAAATGCAGGCAACTGCATTTTTTTGCCTTTAACTTTTAAAAATTTGTAGTTCATAATAAGAAGTAATGTTTGAAAGTTATAAATGTTAAGGATTAAGTAATCGTGGGGGGTGTTTATCATTAGGATTAACTTAGCTACATAAACCGAATCAAAAGTATATTTAAAAGGCACACATGTCCCCGATATTTAAAAGAAAAGTTTATAACCATAATCATATAATTGGGCATATGAGAAAGCCTACGAATTGGGATGAATATGACAGCAACCCCACAAGTCTTCTATCAAAATATTTCTTCTTTAATTTTGTTACCTTGGCCTATAGCAGACTCCTCAAAGACGTAAAATTCAAAGAACCGATTAAAATATTAGAATTTGGATGTGGTACTGGGTATCTGGATCTCTTTTTGGCAAAAAAATTTAATGTTAAGAAAATAACTGCAATAGAACTGAATAAGAAAATGGTGGAAATAACAAGAAAAACACTAGCTCCGCTTGATTGTGAAAAAGAGATAGTGAATAAGGACTTCTTTAAATTTAAGACAAATGAGCAATATAATCTTGTACACAGTCAGGGGGTTATAGAACATTTTGATTCAAAAAAAAGATTGGAATTACTAAAAAAACACTATGACTCAACAAAAAAAGGGGGATATTGCATTGTTTATTTCCCAACGCCATCAATAGCATACCGATTCTTTAGGAAAATCGCGGAGATTATTGGAACCTGGAAATTTCATGATGAAGTTCCTATAAAAAAAGAGATAATTATCCAAGAAATGAATTCATTAGGGTTCAAAGCAATTAAAGTGAACTATTTTTGGAGATGGTTCTTAACAGAGGTGGGAATTATTTTTAAGAAAGATTAACATTAAAAAAATGGATGGTTAAAAATTTACCATAAGTAGTAGAGCGAAATGTTTGGGAGTTAATCCTTAGGACCTCAAGAATTTACTAATTCTTGATGGCACTCAAAAATCAAGGATTTTTGATGTTAAGTAATCGTGGGGGCGTTTATCCCTTAAGGTGAAGAAATCAAAAGGTGGATTATCTAAAAAATCTACTTATTTATCTCATAAACAGGAACAGCAAGTTTTTCCCCTGCATATAATTGTTTTCCGCTGTTAATTTTTTGAAGTTTGTTCACAATTGCTCTTGTATCCAATCCTTTAAGTTCGGGGTTAGACTCTTTTAGTTTCTCTGCAAACAACCAGTAATTATCTCCTTCTCCAATTCTTGTATATTCCACTGCATTGTAATCCTCAAGCAAGGCATTTGTTTTCCTGTCCTGATAATTCACAACTCCTAAAGCAGTAGCGCCCAAAAGTACAGTTCCAACTACTAATGAAGTTAAGTCTTTTTTTGAAGGCATGTTTAATCTTTTTTCCATAGAAATATACAGAAATCCAACTTTATAAATCTTTCTATCTGTTACCACTTAATAGATACAATTATCATCAAGAGGCACTTCGTGTCATAATTTTTGTATCAAAATGAGTTATAAATCGTGTAATAAAAAGTATTACACAGAACTCGTGGGGGCATTAAAATAAAAGATTAATTCATTAGTTCTACCAAAAACCATATTATCACTTTATGGTAGACATAATATTATGTCTACTTTACAGAAAGATTTATAAATATGGTAGACCTAAAGATAATATGGCATATACCGAAATTCAGGAGAAAAAAGGCAGAAAGTATTATTATCGGGCTAAATCCATAAAAAAAGGCAAAAAAGTTTTAAAGAAAAAAATATATCTCGGAGTTAATTTAAACAAAGGAGAAATTATAAAGAAAGAAAAAGAAGCAGATAAAAGATTAAACCTTCTTGAAGCAAGTTTAAGTATTGAAGATGTTAAATTTTTAGATGAACTAAAAAAAAATTTTTCAAAAGAGCCTAAGGAAAATTTTGAAAATAGATACGAATCTTTTTGCTCTTTATTCACACATAATTCAACAGCAATTGAAGGAAATACATTAACTTTATCTGAAACAAATTATTTGTTATTTGAAGGAATTGCCCCCTCAACCCGGTCTTTGAGAGAGATTAATGAAGTTTTAAATCACAAAAAAGCCTTTGATTTTATATTAAGGTATAAAGGGGATATAACAAGAGAATTTATTTTAGAACTGCATAAACTAGTTGTAATGAATACTTTAAGAGAAGATTTAGTTTCCCAGATAGGAAAATACAGAACAGTCCAAGTATTTATTGGGAATTCTATTCCTCCAAAACCTCATGAAGTTCCTGAAAAAATGACCAGTCTCTTAAAATGGTATTCAAAAAATAAGAACAAGCTTCATCCCTTAACTGTTGCATCTTATTTTCATACAGAATTTGAAAAAATACATCCTTTTGTTGATGGAAATGGAAGGACAGGAAGATTAATTATGAACTTCATTTTGCATAAGGATCAATATCCTATGATAAACATCCCCAATTCTAGAAAATTTAAATATTACCAAGTTCTGGAGAACGCCCATAAAAGTGGAAATTTAATCCCCTTTATAAAATTCTTAATAACAATATTAAAAAAAGAAACACTGAGATTTTGATAAAGTTAAGATCAAAAAGTCCTTGTGTATTTCTGCGGACTAAAGTCCGCAGTTTGTTAGGACTTTTGGATGCATGAAAATTCCTGTTGAGTTTTGGAATTTTCTGCACAGAGAATTGCAAAACATTCGAGAGCAATTCTCTTGTGCTCAAGAATTCAACCACACATTAAAGTGTGTGGTTTTTTTTCCAGAATTCTTGACATAAGAAAGAAACTTAGATGACCATGCTTTTCAAAATTGTAGGCACCTGACCTCACGGAACTAATCTATCTCTGTCTCTTGGGAACATTGTTGCATATATTCCAGACCGTAGCTAGACTCATACTTAGCTTATTTGCTATTTTTACATATGAGAGTCCTTCGTTTCTCAATTCTAACACTTGCTTTTTGAGAATATTCAATTCTTCTGATAATGTTTTAGTAAACTTATAATTTTTGATGCATTTGGCAAGCATAATCTGCTTTCTTTGTATAGTAAATCCAATATTCTTGTAGAAAAGTTCCATAGATTTTCTATCTTGTAATCTTAAGACATATTTTTGATGAGTATTTGGTCTAGGGTCTTTTCTCTTTATTATCGTTGATCTAATCCTTATACTTTTTAATAAGTCCTCAATTTCTTTTAACCCTTCTAAGTTCATAGAAGTAGCTCCTATTCTCTTAGCCTCACTATCAATTTCTCCTTCTGAATCAAAAAAACCTAGGAGAAAAGAGCATCTAACACTCTTTTTTGAATTTTTTATAATATTTGGAACTCTCCAATTTTCTTTCTTAAATTTTCCTATTGAATTAACGAAGTTACAGGCTTCTTTAGAACAGAGTCTTGTAAGGTATTGATCTCTCCAATTTTCATTTTTACTTTTTCTAAATTCATTAGAAGAGTTTATATTAAAGAAATTAAACAAAGATTCTTTAAATTTTTCAACGAATTCTTTGTCCGTAACAGCCAATCCAATGTGATAATTTCTCCTAGAATCATTATAATCAATAAATCCATCTCCTGCTAAAACTCCTAAAATATACGCTAAATCGCTATTTAATTTGAGGTTTT
>JAHIEH010000038.1 GCA_018901675.1 Nanobdellota archaeon | reverse complement strand
TTGCCTTTATGGTCTTTTAGTTTTATCTGGCAGGCTTTTTGCATATCTTTAAGCTCTTTCATCCTGTTTTGATTTGTAAAATATTTTGTAACAAGAGTCATAACTAAAGTAACTAAAAAGGATATTCCGATTATGCTTGCCTTAGGATTTGAAACAATAAATTCTTTTATTGCCATTTTTCTTTAACAATTAAAACTTAATATCAAAGATAGTTTTTAAAGATTGAGATATTAAGATTCATACTTCTTTAATTTACTATATCTTCTCTCAAATCCTTTTAATCTCTCCCAGATTATTCATTCGTATTAGAGATTTTACAGTAACTGTTCGATCATTATTTCTTCTCTTAGTAATAAAATTAACCTTGCCCAACATAGATACATATTCAATTGTTACGCTATAATTTAGTTCCAACTTTTTACTTAGTTGGGTAACGGTATACTCTCTTTCTGAACATAACTCTACAATCTTTATTCTCTTTTCATTGCTAATTGCAGAGAACATCTGTTTTAATTTTGATATGTCAAGATTAGCCATATGAGTAATATTGCCAAAAGGTATAAATAGTATGATTGTCAATGTTGACAAGGTATAAAAATGAACCAAAATGTAATTCCAGCTACGATAGGATTGATTTTAATTGGAATACTTATTTGGGGGGAGATACAAGAACGTAGAGGGGGCAGAAAAAATGGATAGAATGGCATTTATACTTCTTATTTTGGGCATATTACTACTAACTATGTTTTATGAATTGTTTTTTGGAGATAAAGATGAAATTAACCAAACTTAATTTAGGTTCAGGATTGGATTATAGAAAAGGTTGGATAAATGTAGATAATAATGAATATGTTAAAAAAGATTTAGTATGGGATTTAGACATCATGCCTTATCCATTCAAGCAGAATACCTTTACAGAGATTTACGCTTCTATGGTATTAGGACATCTAACCCATCCGGCAGAAGTTCTAAAAGAGTTAATTAGAATAGCTAAAGATGGATGTGCTATCACTATTATTGTACCCCATGCGAACAGTTATGCTAATAAAACAAGCATTACCCATAAAGTTAATTTTACCGAATATAGTTTTGAGCCAGAATTAATAAAACAATATGGATTAAGCAACAATTTGTTTTTAAGAGAATTTAGGTTTATCTACAAAAATAAATGGAAAAGATATGTCCCTATGAAAGTGAAGAAGTTATTTAATAATATGTTTGATGATTTGGAATTTAAGTTTGTGGTGGTTAAGAAAGAAAGATGGGAGCAAAATTAAAAAGACTCAATATTGCATGTGGGAATAAGTATGTATCGAGTGATGATAATACCGAGTGGGTTAATTTGGATATAGATGATAAAGATACTTATGGAGAAAAGATTAAAGTTGATATAAAGTGGGATTTAGAAAAATTTCCATACCCATTCAAAGATAATACTTTTGATGAAATCCGTGCTTGGGCAATAATTGAACATATTTCGGATGATAAGAGATTTATAAAAGAATTAACAAGGATAACTAAGGAAAATGGAATTATAGACATTATTGTACCCCATTTTTCCCACGCAAATGCTTTTAGAGACCCAACTCATAAACATTATTATTCTTATGAGAGCATTTCTTTCCCCCAATTAAATAATGGGAACCGGGTTATTTATAAAAAGTTAAGAGTTAGCTACAATCCGATTATTAATATTTTATCTCCAGTCATTAATCTATTCCCAAAAATCTATGATTCACTATTTTCTGGAATGATTAAATGTCAAGAGATTCATTGGAAGCTACAAGTTTTAAAAAAGGATAAGATAGATATTATCCAGAATTAATTTTCGACAAATCTTTAATATCTAAAAAATGCAAATTTTTTATGGGACGGAAATTCAAACTATCCGCTTCCCATAAACTTCCGCATTGCAGGATGCATATCAACTGAATGCTGCTGTGCTATATTCTGATAGAACTGGAACATTATCATAATCACAAGCAAAACTGCAGTTCCTGAAACTAATGCTCCAAGAAGATTTGTTAAAGAAGCTAAAATTCCTATTGTTGCCCCACCCATTATTGTCAAGGGCATTATATACCTTTCAAGAATGCTCTCCAAAACTCTTTCATCCTGCCTGAACCCTGAAATCTGCAATCCCGAAGAAGCAATATTATGCGCCTGGCTTTTAGCATCCATTCCTGATGTTTTAATCCAAAAGACAGCGAATATAACTGAAAATGCTGTAAAGAATAAAATGTGAGTCAGTGCTTGAAGCAGATATCTTGCTAAAAACCCCCCACGAATTAATAACTGAAGAATGTCAGTAGAGCCCATCCAAAAAGCAAGTCCAGAAACCGGCTGTCCCTCTATAAAATGCCCTAAAAAAGTGAAATAAGAAGCAAATTTTGCAAGCCCAATACAGGCACCCGCTGTTGCTGTATCAACTGCCAGGCAAGGCGCAGCAGCATTTTCTACCAGCCCCCCAAAAAGTTGTATATTTGCCATTAATGCTGCAGTTAAAATAACCGGTATAACTGAGGTATAAAAAAAAGACAAGGGCCATTTAATGTTATATCCTCGAAGTCGGCCAAAAGATAAAGGAATCTCAACTTTCAATGATTGCGCCCATACTACTAATAAGAAAATTAATACAGTAACTACAATTGCAGCAAGTGCAGACAAAAATTCTACAGGATATTTATTTGTAATTGCCTGGATAAGAACAAAAACTTTTCCAGGGCAAGCAGTATTTTTAAAATCTAACAGGCAGTTGTTGCCTTGCTGATTTATAAACTGAAATGCAGCAGTAATTAATCTCCATGAAACTCCTGCTCCTATAAACAAGCTGACACCAGAGCCAAAACCCCATTTTTGTGTTAAATCATCCATATAAAAAATCACCAGCCCTCCAAGCACTAACTGAAAGATTAGCAAATATTCCAGCCCTGCAACTGCTTGTAATCCCTGCATAAAAACATACACACTTGCTTCAAATATTATAAAGAAAAGTACAAGCAGTTTTTGCACGCCCTGAAAAAATTTCTTTCCTTCTTGTGTTGTAGTGTCTATTTCAATTATTTTTGAGCCAGTAAGCAACTGCAGAATAATCGAAGCCATAACAATCGGCCCAATACCAAGGGAAATAATACTCCCAAAATCAGTTCCAAGAATAATCGCGAGATATTTGAACCTCTCTAAAGCATTGTTTGACAAGCCAAATAAAGAAATATTAGCAAGAACAAAAAAAGATACCAAAACAATTAATGTCCATTTCAGCTTAACATTAAAACTAAGTTTTTTCTCTTCAGGCTTTTTTACCTCTGGAATAAAATTAAATATCTCTTTTAAGTTCATGTTTATTTAAACTCGTTCAGTCCCGCACCCAAACCATGAGAGTTTGAATGTTGAAAATTTATAATTTTCATTTTATTTAAATTTCCCTCCAACACCTAAGCAATAATATTTGGAAGTTTAATACTTTCATTTTTTATTCTCTTTTTTGGCTTTCTTTTCCTTCTCTTGAGTTTGAACTTTTCCTTCTGTCTTTTCTATTGCTCGAGTTTGTTGTTTATTTTCCTTAGACTTTTGGCTCAGAAAAATCTTTCCGCCGGCTTTTTCAATTTTGCTTATTGCATTTTCTGAGGCTTCTTCGGCTTTTATAATTAACTTTTCTTTTATCTCTCCATCCCCGAGTATTTTATATCCTTCAAGATTAATTTCTACGCCGTCTTTTGTTTTTTTTGCTATCCCTTTTTTAAGATAATTATCTAGGTTTAGCTCAATTGTTTTAAGATTTATCCTTTTTCTTTTGTCTTTTTCAGTGCCCCTGCTCGTTACTCCCTGCTTTCCAAAATAATCATTTCCATACAGCTTTAATACAAGGGTTTTTCTCTGGTCTGCTCTTTTTCCTGTTCCTGCCATTCCCTTTCCACCACGATGGCCGGATTTTTTGTGTTTTTTCCTAAAGCCCCAGCCAGCAGTTCCACTTCCTTTGTATCTTGATGATTTTGCTCTTTTGTGTGTTTTCGTCGCCATTTTAAAGCATCCTTCCTATCAATTCATTTATTTTTTCTTTATTATCCCCTAAAACTCCCTTAGGAAAATGAACCCTGCTTTTTATTCCCCCTCGTGGAGGATGCAGCCTAAAAAACGGCTTTAAATTTAATTCTTCTGGTTTTTTTCCTTTGATTAAATCTTCAGCGATTTTTTTAGCATCAACTTTTTTATTTTTATCAATCAACTGCCCTCTTTTTTCTATCAGCTTTTCCAGAGTTTCTTTGTTTATCTCTCCAAAAGCAATAAAATCTCTTGACTTTTTTATCATGCCCGATTGTTCTGTTGTAGGGTGTATAACCGCGCAGGAATACTTCCTTCTAAGTCTTAGCCTGTAAAGTGTTTCCTCTACAATCTTTTTCACTCCAACCATTCCTTTAATTCTTATAATTGCAATCATTTTAAATCTCCTTCCTCGAGTTTAAAAGGCAAAAAACTGAAAGTTTTTTTCATTACATCAACGGCAAGGATACCTGTGCTTTTAAGCACAGCGAGGAATTGCCGTCCTCCATAAAATTTAATTCTTGATTTCTGTTAATATCAAGAGGGTGGATACTACCCTCTTGAACTAAATTGTTAAAGT